>CADCUW010000421.1 GCA_902805985.1 uncultured Rubrobacteraceae bacterium | reverse complement strand
CGCGCCCCGCAGGCCTACGGTATTGCATGTGCTGCGCATGTGTCACTCTCTTCCACATGACGAAGATGATCCAGATCCGGAACGTCCCCGGTGAGTTGCACCGCAAGCTCAAGGTACGGGCGGCGCAAGAGGGCATGGCGTTGTCGGGCTACCTTCTTTCGGAGGTGGAGAAGGTAGCGGCAAAACCCACGATGAGAGAATGGCTTGAGAAGGTGAGCCGTGACGAGCCGGTCGAGGTGGACGACCTTTCATAGTACTCGACGCTTCGACGGCGGCGGCCGTACTGCTGAACCTCGGCGGGGACGCGCCGCGTATCCGTGAGAGGATGTGCCAGGTAGGCGACGACTTGCACGTCCCGCACGTTTTCGAGGTCTAGGTCGTGAGCGCCTTGAGACGCTACGCTCTGAACGGCTCGCTCTGCGTTGGCCGGGCGCGCCTGGCCCTGGACCGGCTCTCGACCTTGAGCATCTCGCTCTATCCCTACACTGCCCTGCTGCCCCGTGTCTGGGAGCTTCGGGACGACGTTTCGGCCTACGCCGCCGCCTACATCGCCCTCGCCGAGACGCTCGAAGCCCCCCGCGTTACCCGGGATGCTCGACTGGCGCGGGCTCCGGGTATCCGCGCGGAGGTAGAAGTCTAGGGGTAAGCGAAGGGCCCCCCGAGGGGGGCCCAGCAAAACAGGTCTGATCCGTGCTAGCCCTCCAGCAAGAGCGCCTCCGGGTCTTCGACAAGCTCCTTGATGCGCACCAGGAAGCCGACCGCCTCGGCGCCGTCTATGACGCGGTGGTCGTAGGAGAGGGCGAGGTACATCATCGGGCGGACCTCGACCTCGCCGTCGACGACCATCGGGCGCTCCTGGATCTTGTGCATCCCGAGGATCGCGACCTGCGGCATAGTGAGGATCGGGGTCGAGAGCAGGCTCCCGAAGATGCCGCCGTTGGTGATGGTGAAGGTCCCGCCGGTCAGGTCCTCCAGCTTGAGCTTGCCCTCGCGGGCCTTGACGGCGAGATCCGCTATGCCGCCCTCTATCTCGGCGAAGCTCTTGCGGTCGGCGTCGCGCACGACGGGGACCACGAGCCCCTCGTCGGTCGAGACGGCAACACCCAGGTCGTAGTAGTGCTTGAGGACGAGCTCGTTGCCCTGCAGCTCGGCGTTGACCTTGGGGTAGGCCTTCAGCGCGCCGATGGCGGCCTTGGCGAAAAAGCTCATGAAGCCGAGGCGGGCGCCGGTACGCTCTTGGAAGGACTCCTTGCGCCGCTTGCGCAGGGCCATGACCGCCGTCATGTCGACCTCGTTGAAGGTGGTGAGCATCGCCGCGGTCTGCTGGGACTCGACGAGCCGCTGGGCGATGGTCTGCCGGCGGCGCGAGACCCTCACCCGCTCCTCGAGGTCGGCCCGGCCGTTCTGGGCCGCGGGCTGCGGGGCCGGCTGCTGCGCCTTGCCGTCGGCCTCGGGTTCGGCCGGCTTCTCGGGGGCCGAGGTGGCGCCCTGCTGACGGATCAGGCGCTCCACGTCATCACGGGTTATGCGCCCGCCGGAGCCTGAGCCCTCTACCTCGGCCAGCTGGATCCCGTACTCCTCGGCAAGCTTGCGCACGGAGGGCGAGGCGCGGCCTCCACCCTCCTCCCTGTGACCGTTGGCCTCCTCGGCCGCGGGCCGCGCCTCGGGCTCCGCTTCCGCCTCCGGCTGCTCCTCGGCCGGCTCTTCACCCGAGGATTCTTCCTCTGTCTCTTCCTGCTGGGGGGCTGCGCCGTTGGCCTCCGCCAAAGTTCCGATGACCTCGCCCACGGTAACCGTATCGCCCTCGGCCTTCTGGATGGACTCGAGGACGCCGTCGTGCTCGGCCTCCACCTCGAAGTTGATCTTGTCGGTCTCGAGCTCGACGAGCGCGTCGCCCGCCGAGACGGACTCGCCCTCCTGTTTCAGCCAGCGCCCGACCGTCGCGTCGGCGACGGACTCGCCGAGCTCTGGAACGTGTATCTCATCCGCCACGGCGGCTCACCTTGCCTCTCTGATCCTATTCACCTACGCGCTCGGGGAGGAGGCCCGCTCCTGCGTCGCCTCCATGACCTCTCTGTCTCTCCCCGCGTCCCCGTTCTCCTCGAAGGCCTCGCGCACGATGGCCGCGTGCTCCTCCTTGTGGTACCTCGCCGACCCCTGCGCCGGGCTCGGACGGGCGGGCTTGCCAACGTAGCGCAGCGGCAACTCGTCGCCCAGAAGCTCCTCCAGCCGTGGCCGGACGAAGGTCCAGGCTCCCATATTCTCCGGCTCCTCCTGCGCCCAGGCGACCTCCCGCAGGTTCGGGTAGCCGTCGAGGATCTCCTTGATGCGCCCCTCGGGCCAGGGGTAGAGAAGCTCGACGCGCGCGACGGCCGTAGAGTCATCCTCCTCCCGTGTGTCGCTCCCCACAAGCTCCGTATAGAACTTGCCGGAGCAGAGGATCAGGCGCTCTACCGCCTCCGCGCGCCCCTTCGCCTCTTCGTCGTCGAGCACGGTCTGGAAGCGGCCCTCGGAGAGGTCCGCGAGGCCCGAGCCCGCCATCGGGTGCCTGAGCAGGCTCTTGGGCGCCATGATGATGAGCGGGCGCTTGTTCTCCTTGAGCCGCGCCTGGGCCCGGAGCAGGTGGAAGTACTGGGCCGCCGTGGTGAGGTTCGCGATGCGCACGTTCTCCATCGCCGCGAGTTGCAGGAAACGCTCCAGCCTGGCGCTCGAGTGCTCGGGGCCCTGCCCCTCGTAGCCGTGCGGCAGGAGCATGACGAGCCCCGAGGTCTGGCCCCACTTGGCCTGGCCTGAGACGATGAACTGGTCGATCATGGGCTGCCCCACGTTGGCGAAGTCCCCGTACTGAGCCTCCCAGAGGACGAGCGCGTCGTCGGCGTTCATGGTGTAGCCGTACTCGAAGCCCATCACCGCTATCTCAGAGAGCGGGCTGTTGTGGACCGCGAAGGAGGCGTTCGCCTGCGGGATGTTCTGCATCGGGACGTAGTCCTCGCCGACCTCCTCGTCGTGCAGGACGAGGTGGCGCTGGGAGAAGGTGCCGCGCTCGGAGTCCTGGCCCGTAAGCCGGATAGGCACCCCGTCAGCGAGCAGCGAGGCGAACGCGAGCGCCTCCGCGTGGGCCCAGTCGATCCTGTCCTCCCCCTCGTTGCCGAGGTTTGCCCGCGTCTTCTGGAAGAGCCGCTCCAGCTTGGAGTTCGGCGTGAAACCCTCGGGACGCTCCAGAAGTGCGGAGTTCAGCTCGATGAGTCTCTCCGACGGGACCGCCGTCTCAGGGACCTCGACGACCGGGGTGCGGGGCTGCTCGGTCTCGAGGTCATCGTCGCCCACCTCGTCCTTGGGCTTCCGGCGAATCTCCTCCATGTTGGCCTGGAGGTCGTCCACCATCTTCTGGGCCTCCTCGGCCGTGATGATGCCCCGGTCCTCGATCTCTCTGGCCCACAGCTCGCGCACCGTGGGATGGTCTTTGATCTTCTGGTACATGACGGGCTGGGTGTAGGCGGGCTCGTCGCCCTCGTTGTGGCCGAACCTGCGGTAGCCGATCAAATCTATGAGAAAGTCCTTGTGGAACCTCTCTCTATAGGCGTAGGCCAGCCGCGTCGCCGCCAGACAGGCCTCGGGGTCGTCGGCGTTGACGTGGACGACCGGGATCTCGAACCCCTTCGCGAGGTCGCTCGCGTAGGTGGTCGAGCGCGCGTCCTGCCGCTCGGTGGTGAACCCGAGCTGGTTGTTGGTGATGATGTGGATGGTCCCACCGGTCCGGTATCCGGGAAGCCGGCTGAGGTTGAGCGTCTCCGCCGACACACCCTCGCCGGGGAAGGCCGCATCACCGTGCAGGAGCACCGGCAGCGACTTCTCCTCGTCCCTGACCGGGGGCCCGGCCGCATCGCGCCTCTCCTGCGCGGCGCGGGCCATCCCCTCTACCACGGGGTTGACGTGCTCCAGGTGGCTCGGGTTCGGGGCGAGGTTGACGAGCACCTGCTCGTCGGCCTCGGCGTCGCTGAGATGGTAGCCCCTGATGCCGAGGTGGTACTTCACGTCGCCCACCCAGGCGTCGCCGGGTCGGCTCGCCGCCGAGGAGGACTCGCCCTTCTCCGGCTGCTGGAACTCGCCGAAGATCCTGGAGTAAGACTTGTCCAGGACGTGGGCGAGCACGTTCAGGCGACCGCGGTGGGCCATGCCGAGCACCA
>CADCUW010000420.1:3802-4190 GCA_902805985.1 uncultured Rubrobacteraceae bacterium | reverse complement strand
ACCTGCTGGTTCGGCGCGTCGGCATGAGCGGCATCAACGCCCTCGCCCGCGGCCTCGGCTTGCGGCGCACTTTCTTGCGCCGCGAGATGATGGATTTCGCGGCGCGGGCGCGCGGGGAGGAGAACACCACCTCCGCCTCCGACATGGTGGCGCTGATGCGGGAGGTCCGGGCAGGATCCGCCCTCACCAGATCGTCGCGGGAGTTCGCCCTCGGGCTGTTGTTGGGCCAGCGTCTCGCGTCGAAGATACCCGTTGCGCACCCACCCGGAGCCCGCTACGCCCACAAGACGGGGGAGCTCGACGGCGTGGAGAACGACGCCGGGATCTTCGTCCTGCCGGGCCGGAGCTTCGCGCTGGCCGTCCTGGTCGAGGGAGACCTCGGCCGCGC
>CADCUW010000420.1:0-3792 GCA_902805985.1 uncultured Rubrobacteraceae bacterium | reverse complement strand
GCTCACCGAAAGAGATCCGGACGGCGGAGGATCCGCCCCGCCGAACGGCGCGGGCAGACCGGGCCCCCGGCAGGAGGCGGCGAACAGGACCAGCATGAGGAGTATGGGCATAAGGAAACGTCCGGGGCACGGACGCAGGGAGTTCCGGGGAGGACATTTTGGATCTCGGACGTCGCTCGGCGTGGGGCTGCTCCCGGCTCCGGGTTACTACGACGGTTATACAGCGCCGGAAAGGTTCGCCTTAAGTGGTAAGTCCGGCTGGAGTGCTGGCGAGCGCGGAGGGTCGGCGCGGAATGATCCGGGAGCGGCTAGATGAGTGTTGCATGGATTGAGGGTACAACGAAGGCCATCCGACTCCCCGACGAAAGGAACCTCGGATGGCCCGACCGAAGGATACCCCGTCGCTCGCCTCCCTGGAAGGGACGATCACAGTGCTGTTCTGCCTCATAGACGACGCCTACCGCCTCCTCAACCCCAGGGCGGACGGGTACGCCTCGCTCAAGAAGCTCTCTGACTCGGAGGTGCTTACCCTCGCGCTCCTTCAGCAGTTGCGCGGCGTCGAGAGCGAGCGCTCGTTCTTGAGAGACGCTGAGCGGTTCTTCTCTGAGCTGTTCCCCGGGGTCGTAGGTCTTCATCCTTGCTCGCTGAACCGCAGGGTGCGTAACCTGCGCCGCTTCCTGGAGCCGCTGCGCCGATCGGTCCTCGCCGAGTTGGTTGGGGACCCGGAGACCCTGGGTGTGGACTCGACGCTGCTTTCGGTGTTGCACCCCAGGCAGCTCAAACAGTCTGCCGGGTTCGACGGCGCCGAATGGGCTGTGTGGGGTTCTTTTGCCGTCTAGGGGGTGAAGCTGCACCTTTTGTGCGCCACCAACCGCGTGCCCGTCTCCTACGAGTTGACCGCCGCCAATGTGGGGGACGTGCTTTTGGTGCGGGAGCTCTTGGCGGGGGCGGATCTGGAGGAAGGCGGCGTCGCCAAGAGCTCTTCGGGGACCTGGCCTACCGCAGCGGGACGCTCGGCGAGGAGCTGGCCGAGGCCGGGGTGCTGCTGGCGACCGAGCGGGCCGACCGGAGACCTCAGGTCCGCCAGCAGGTGGAGGTGTGCTTTGCCGCTCTCAAACGCGCGTTCGGGATAGGCGAGACCCTGGCGATCACGCTGGCGGGGTTGGTCACGAGGATCGCGGCGAAGGTCTGCGCCTACACACCTACGGCCTCTACGTCAACAGACTCCTCGGGAGGCCGCAGGGGGGCGCATCAAGGAGCTGTGGGCCTGATGTCCTCGCAACACTCATCTAGGGCCTTGGGCGCGAAGGTCCCGCTGTCCTGAGCTTCCGCCGCCAGGCCCTCGAACCCGGAGAAGCGGTAGCTAGTGAAGGCGATCTTCTTGCCGTTGGGGGACCAGTTCATCTCGAACTCGTCGACCCGGCCGGTCTTGGTCACGTTCACGGGTTCAGAGCCGTCGGCGTTCATGACGAAGACGTCCGAGCTCCTGTTGTACCGCGAGAAGGCGATCTTCTTGCCGTCGGGTGAGACGGCCACCGAGTCCTCGTAGAACCCGGGATCGTCGGTCAGTTTGGTCGGCCCGGAACCATCAAGCTTCATTGTGAAGATGTCGGCGCCGTTCCTGTTGCTATACCGTGCGAACGCTATGGTCTTCCCGTCGGGGAAGAAGGAGGGGGAGGACTCGTAGGCGCGGGTGTCGGTCACGCGCTGCACATTCGAGCCGTCGGCGTCCATCACGTAGATGTCCTCGCTGTATTCCATCTCGCTCTCGCCGGAGGAGGCGACGAAGACCACTTGCTCCCCGTCGGCTGACCACGACGGGGATTAGCCGTATTCGGGCCCGAGCCGCATCTGTCCGCTCCCGTCGGGGTCGATCGCGAAGATGCCCGAAGCGCCGTTCCTGAAGTTATCCTTGGAGAACGCTATCTTGCCGTTCTTCCCGGGGAAGGCCGCGCCGGCCGACGCGGCGGACAAGACCAGCATGATTGCCGCCAACAACAAAGCCGCGGCGAGCGCGCCACGTACCCCCAGAAGCCTCGTCGTGTCCATACTCTCCGCCTTTCGTAAGGGGGACGCCGAAAAGGCGAAGAGCGCCACTAGCTCACAAGTCCCGGACCCATCACCCAGCGGAAGCATCTTATACACCCCACAGAAGCGGCGCATACCTCAAATGCGGCGAGCATACCTCAAATGAGCTAGTTTTTGTAAACTTTGCGTAAGCTTCTTGCGCAAGATACGGTGGGAGCGTCCGCCGGAGAAACCCTTGCCTGGCTCTTACACGAAGATGCCGAACGCCGCCCAGTTCGCCGGGCGGCGTTCGGAGACCGAAGGGCGCGCGGGTTCGGTTGCTACGACCCGTGGGCCTCGACCGAGACGGGCTGCCATTCGTTCCACTCCGCCAGGCGCGACTCGTAGTCCTCGGTGGCTATTCCGAGCGGTGCCTTGCCGAAGAAGACCCGCAGCGGCGGCTCGGCGGCGGCGTCGACGACCTTGAGGATCGCGCCCCGGGTCGCCGTCGGGTCGCTCGGGTCCGCGGCCGACGGACGGCTCCTGGCCGCTTCGCGGACCTCCGCGTAGTCCGGGTTCTGCTCGCTGTGCGTCGCGGACGGGCCGGACCAGTCCGTCGAGTACCCGCCGGGTTCGACCAGCGTCACGTGAATGCCGAAGCCCGCGACCTCTCGGGCCAGCGACTGCGAGAAGCCCTCCAGCGCCCACTTGGACGCGTGGTAGGCGCCGACCGTCGGGAACGCGCTGATACCGCCGATGCTCGACACCTGGATGATGTGGCCGGAGCCCTGCGCGCGCATGATCGGCAGCGCCGCCTGCGTCACCCACAGCGCGCCGAAGAGGTTCGTCTCCAACTGCGCCCGTACCTCGCCCTCCGTCAGCTCCTCGATCATGCCGAAGTGGCCGTAGCCGGCGTTGTTGACTACGACGTCAAGCCCATCGAAATACTCGGCGGCCGTCTGGATGGCGTCGAAGCAGGCGGCGCGGTTGGTGATGTCTAGCCAGATCGGCAGGACCACGTCGCCGTATTCGTCGACGAGCGCCTCCAGCGTCTGGGGGTCACGGGCCGTCGCCGCAACGTTGTCCCCGCGTTCGAGGGCGGCTTCGGCCCATTCCCGTCCGAAGCCTTCCGACGCGCCGGTGATAAACCAGGTCTTGGTCAAGATGGCTCCCGTCTTCCCGTACAAATGGGGCAGTTACGACCGTAAAGGTACACCCTGATGCCGATCTGTCGAGTCGACCGACAGCATTGCCTCCAGGAGATCCAGGCCCGGCAAGGTCGGAGCTTCGAGGCCCGGGGGACGCGCCGGTCCTCCGCGGCGGCTCGTCCGGGAAGGCCTACGTCGTCTCCCCGTAGTGATCGCGCACGGCGTTGTCGAAGGCGCCCGAGAGATCTTGCATCTCGGGGGCGGTCTCTATGGTGGACCGTTCGTGGGGGACGGTTATTTCTTCGGCTTCGGCATCCACGTCCACGTTGTCCGCTGGGATCGGGTGCCCGTCTACGACTATATACTTGAGGACGTTGCTGACGGCGTCATAGACGGTGTCCTCGACCCGGCCGACGCCGGCGCCCGAGGCGTCGAAGACCTCGTACCCTTCCAGAGCGGTGAACGGGTTGCTCGCGCGGTGGTCCTCACTGTCCATGGGTCGTCCTCCGATGGCGGGGTCGGGTGCATACGCGTATGATACTTCGGCGTGGAAGACGGAATGGGTTATCCGGGAAACGCGCGGGGCCTGAAGGCCTTCTCGCTGTTGTTCGTGGTGCTTGCGGCGATCTCGCTGCTG
>CADCUW010000419.1 GCA_902805985.1 uncultured Rubrobacteraceae bacterium | reverse complement strand
GTTGCGCCTGCGGTTGCGGCGCCTGCGCCTCCGCTTGCCGCCGCTGCGGGAGCGGTCGGTGGTGCCGGTCTGCGCCGGGGCCATCTGCGTGAACTTGGCCATCTCTTTCGCCTCCTGGGTCGTGGGGATCCGTCAACCTTACGAACCCTATGATGCCGCCCACGCATTAGGCCCCCATTACAACGGGATGAGGTTCCTCTCATTCCCGAAAATCGAGAGACGGCCGACGGGAATGCCCCGAACGCGCCTACGAACCCGGCCAACAGCGTGGGGGCCCGTCGTTCCTCTGGAGAGACGGTCGGCCCGCAGGGGCTCCGGGGTGACGACCGTATCCGTCAAGCGGCAACGAGAGGACCCAGCGTTCCGAAAACGGCCCCGGCAAGGGAATCGGGGCCGCCGCAACGCTCCCCACCAGGAACCGGACCGCCAAGGAGGGGCGAGGCGCGCCCTTCGCCGAGCGGGGTGTATTCGCCGTGGAACCTGGGGGAGTAGAACGGGTTTTCGGTTACGCGTTGGCCCCTTCACTGCTGGCGAAAGCGAACCCTTCGTACCCGTTCGCCGCGACCTCGTCGCACTTCTGGCGGTAGGGTCCGATCCCGCCGAGGTACGGAAGGAAGACCTGCGGCTTGCCGGGGATGTTCACCCCCATGTACCAAGTGGCGGACTCGGGGAACAGCGTGGAGTGGGCCACCTCCTGCGAATGGTCGACCCATTCGTCCTCCGCCTCGCGGGTGGGCTCGACGACGCCGAGGCCGCCGACCCGCATGTGGCGGATGATCTCCGAGATCCACTCCACGTGCTGCTCGATCGCGACCGGCATGTTCGTGAGCACCGAAGGGCTCTGCGGCCCGGTGATGGTGAACAGGTTGGGGTAGTCCGCGCTCATAAGGCCGAGGTAGGTGCGCGGTCCGTTCGCCCACTTGTCGCGCAGCAGCCGCCCGCCGCGGCCCCGGATGTCGATCTTGTTGTACGGGCCGGTCATGGCGTCGAAGCCGGTGGCGAACACCAGTGCGTCGAACTCGTACTCGCCGGCACTAGTTCTCACCCCGGTCGGGGTGATCTCCTCGACCGGCGTCTCCTTCACGTCGACGAGCGCGACGTTGTCCTGGTTGAATATCTCGTAGTAGCCGTCTTCGAGGGGGACCCGCTTGGTGCCGAACGCGTGGTCGCTGGGGGTGAGCCGCCCGGCGGTCGCGGGGTCGTCGACCCGCTCGGCGATCCTCTCGCGCACCCACTCGGATACGACGCTGTTGGCATCCCTGTCTACGAGGATGTCCTCGTAGTTGGCAAGCCACAGGCCGAAGCCGCCGCGTTCGTACCGCTCACGGAACGTGCGCTCGCGCTCCTCCGGCGCGGCCTCCTGGAGTTGTTTCTCGATCGGGTCGTAGTCGTGGCCCGAGAAATTGTGACGGACCTGACCCCAGATCTCGTCGTAGTTCTCCTTGTACCAACGCCGGAATTCCTCGTCTATCTGGTAGTTGCCGAGCGGGATGGCGTAGTTTGGGGTGCGCTGGAAGACGGTGAGGTGATCCGCCAGCGCGGCGATCTCCGTGGCGACCTGGATGCCGGTGGCGCCCGTGCCGATGACCCCGACCCTCTTGCCGGTGAAGTCGACGCCCTCGTGGGGCCACTCGGCGGTGTGATACCGCTCGCCCGTGAAGTTCTCGAGGCCGGGGACGTCCGGCAGGTTCGCCGCCGACAGGGCGCCCAAAGCCGCGACGATGAACCGCGCCGAGACGACCTCGCCGGTGTCCGTGCGCACCTCCCACCGCTCCGTCGTCTCGTCGAAGGTGGCCGACGTCACGCGCGTTCCCGTCTGGATGTCCCGGTTCAGGTCGAACCGTTCGGCCACGTGCTCGAGGTAGTTCAAGACCTCCCGCTGTCCGGGGTAGCGTTCGCTCCACTGCCACTCCTGGAGAAGCCCCTCGTCGAACGAGTAGCAGTAGATCCAACTAGACGTATCGCTGCGCGCTCCCGGATAGCGGTTCCAGTACCACGTCCCGCCGATACCGCTCCCCGCCTCGAAGACCCGTGCCGAGAGCCCCAGCTCGTTGCGCAGCTTGTGCAGCGTGTACAACCCCGCGAACCCGGCGCCGACTACGACCGCGTCGAACTCTTCGACCCGTCCCTCCCCGTCTTCCTGCCGCCGGTCTTGCTGGGTGTCTGACATACCTGCCTCCCGCTCGTGACCCTGGGCGCAAAGTATGGAAGCATCCGTAACCCGGCGCAACACTCCCATGCCGCCGCCGGTCGGCTCGCGGCACGAGCGGCCGGGAGATCCAAGCCCCGGTCTGAGAGGGATCACCCCGGAGCCGCGGGCGGGGAGGATATAATCTTCGGGGACGAGGCTAGTCTAGGAGAGGCTTGATGGCTGAGAAGACCGAGATCACCTGGGACCCCGAGGCCGACCGGCGCATAAAGCGCAGCCCCTTCCTCATGCGCCGCTTTATCCGCAAGCGTATAGAGGACAGGGTCGCCGGGCGCGGACGCACCCACGTAACCGAGGCCGACGTGGACGAGAGCGCCGGCATGTACCGCCAGTACAGGTTCAAGTGAGGTTTTGAGGCTTGAGGCTTCAAGGTTTTGAGATTTCAGGCTGCCGATTCGGCTGGTCTTACCAGTGTCGCCATGAGAGTTGCTCGATATCGACGGTTCGGGGGATCACCGGTCTTACGTCGTGAAAACAGGGCGGTCAGATCTCTCCTGCCACCCCAAACCTCATTGCCCCAGAACCAAAAATCCGGGCCGACGATTCGCCCTTTTGGCGGGCGGTCATCGACCCGGTCTGTGGGCCTGTGAGGGCCCGCAGAAGGTTGTCGACTTAATGATCCATCGGACCCTTTCCTCCTAGTCGAGGTGCAACAACCAACGTCATAGTAGCATCTCTTGCGAGGTTTGTGCCAGCCGCCGGGTACATCTTTAGGAGTAATCTTCTATTTGTCGTAGGCTTCGAACTCCGGGCCCCGGGAGGCGGCGTAGACCTTCCGCAGCGCCCTGTCACCGCCGGCTTCGGGGACGAGGAAGTTCGGCTGGGCGTAGTCCAGGAGGACGAAGGGGACGGGTTCTACCTGGACGATCCGGCCTTCGTACAGAGTTATCTCGGCGAAGATGCCGGTCGAGGTCTCCTCGGACCATGACTGGTCCAGCAGGAAGTTTCCGACGCCGTAGAAGATCGGGGTCCCGTCGTAGATCTCCATCCCCTTGGGCCAGTGGGCGTGGCCGCCGACGACAAGGTCCGCACCCGCGTCCACCGCGGCGTGCGCGAGGTCTACCTGGTCTGGCTCCGGTTCCGCCAGGTACTCCATGCCCCAGTGGGGCATCACGACGACGAGGTCTACCTCTTCTCGCAGGCGTTCGACGTCCTCCCTCAGCACGCTCTCCACGAGCGGGGCCGTGCCTGGCGCCCCTTCCGTGGCCCAGGCCCACTCGTAGCCCGGGATGCCGAGGTGGGAGAGGACCCCGATCTCCGTCCCCCCGACGTCGAAGATCATGGGTTCCCTGGCTTCCGCGAGGTCCATACCGGCCCCGGTACGCGCTATGCCAGCCCTGTCGAGGTGCCCGAGCGTCTCGGCGAGCCCTGAGGTCCCCGCGTCAAGGACGTGGTTGTTGCCCAAAGTGACGCCGTCTATGCCGGCTTGATCCAGGACGGGCATCAGGCGCGGGTCGCCGGTGAACGTCGCCTCCTCCGGGTGGTAGACGGCACCTTCCACCACGGGGTTCTCGAGGTTCGCGAGCGTGAGGTCCGCGCCGGAGAGGTACTCGCGGACGGCGCCGGCCTGCCCCGTGCGCGCGGCCGTGAACTGGTGGACGGTGCTGGACGCGTCGTAGGGGTTCGGCTCCAGCGTGCGGCCCGTGATCGCCGCGTAGCCCCCATCCATCGGGAAGTCCAGGCCCATTCCCTGCTGGATCACCATGTAGTTCTGGCCGCGGTCGAGCACGACGTCGCCCCCGATCACGACGCGGCGAAGCTCATCAGGGTCAGGTCCCGTCTCCTCCTCGAAGCGCAAAGGGTAGTTCGAAAGGTCCGACGCACCCGGCTCCAGGATGGACCCGCCCTCCACCCCTAGCGCCTTGACCCGCGGGCCGACCTCGTCCCACGGCAGGAGCCCGACGGCGCCGGGGGTCCGGCTGACGTGTTCTATGACCGCCTCCGGGGAGTCAAAGCTCCGGAAGCCGGGGCGGTCGATCAGGTCTTGTGCGGTCTTTAGGGAACCACTCGGGACTGACAACCCTCGCGCCTCCGATAGCTCCCGCAGGCTCACGTCCTCGCGCAGGGAAGACAGATGGGCAACCGGCACGAGAGAGGCTCTGGAGTCGGGCTCACGGGCAACCTTCGTGGTCTCGTCCGGGGGACGAGACCTGAAGCCTTCCGCCCGGCCCTCGTCCCTTCGGGTCTCCTCGGTTCCCCGGTCCGCGTTCTCGGGCGGTTCCGTCGAGCACGCGCCAAGCAGCGGGAGGAAGGAGAGCAGGCCCGCCGCCGCGGCCACCGCGAGTTGCGCCCGGAACGATCTCTTCAAGAGCCACCCTCTCAACCCCGGACTCGACCGGACCAATCTACCAGCCGGGGCCTATGGTAGTTAGCCTGAACGCCTCATAGGCGACCGGCCTCGATGATGCGGCGGAGGAAGCGGGCCGTGCGAGGGTTCTCCGGCGAGGAGAAGATCCTCCCGGGCGGGCCCTGCTCCAGGATGCGTCCCTCCTCCAGGAAGCAGACGCGGTCGGCGATGTCGCGGGCGAAGCCCATCTCGTGGGTCGCGATGAGCATGGTCATGCCCTCGCGCGCGAGCTCCCTGATGACCGAGAGGACCTCGGCGACGAGCTCCGGGTCGAGCGCGCTCGTCACCTCGTCCAGCAGCATGATGGAGGGCCGCATCGCCAGTGCCCGCACGATGGCGACCCGCTGCTGCTGGCCGCCCGAGAGCCGGTCCGGGTACTCGCCCTTCCTGTCCGCCAGCCCGAAGCGGTTCAGGAGGGAGACGGCGTGGTCTTCCGCGGTCTTCCGGTCCATCTTGAGGGCCTCGCGGGGGGCGAGGGTGATGTTGCGGAGCACGGTCATGTGGGGGAAGAGGTTGAAGGACTGGTAGACGATGCCGATGCGCCGGCGTACACGGTCGGCGTTTACTCCGGAGGCCGTGATCTCCTCCCCCTCGACCACCACCCTTCCTGCGTCTATCGGCTCGACCAGGTTCGTGCACCGGAGCAGGGTCGACTTGCCGGAGCCGGAGGCCCCGATCAGGCACACTACCTCGTGCGCCGCGACGCTTAGGTCTATCCCCTTCAAGACCTCGTTGGGCCCGAAGGACTTGCGGATGCCCTCGAGTACGAGGGCCGAGTTCGCTCGGCTGTTCACGCGAGTCCTCCGGCCTGGCGGCGGCGTTTGTCGCGGGCGATGAGGCGGTCGGTGAAGCGGGCCAGCGGGATGGTTATCAGGACGAAGAGGAGGGCGGCTACGACGTAGCTCGCGTAGTTGAACTGGGAGGCGCCGTAGATCTGGGCCGCCCTAGCTGCCTCTATGGAGCCGAGCACGGAGACGAGCGCCGTGTCCTTCTGTAGTCCTATGAAATCGTTGAGGAGCGGTGGGATCACACGCCGGATAGCCTGAGGCAAGACCACGAAGCGCAAAGACTGGAAGCGGGTGAGGCCCAGAGATCTGGCGGCGGCGTTCTGGCTCTCGTGGACGGACTCGATGCCGGCCCGGTAGACCTCGGCGACGTAGGCCGAGTAGACGAGCACGAGGGCTATGATGCCGTAGGTGACGTCCGAGAGGTAGGAGAAGTAGGCGATGCCGAGGCCCGGCACGCCGAAGCCTATGATGTAGAGGATCAGGATGAGCGGCACGCCCCTGAAGACGTCCGTGTAGACGACCGCCACCATCCTGAAAGGGAAGAAGACCGGACCCGGTATCCCGCGCACCACCGCGATCACGAGCGCTAGAACCAGGATGAATACCTCGGAGATCGCGAAGATGTACACGTTGAGCAGGAACGCGCCGAGAACCGAGGGCTCGCCCGGCGTGCCCCGGATCGACTGCCATAGATGAAACGGGCTGAAGAACCGCTCCGCCACCAGCCCGCTCCCCGGCGCCAGCGCCACCACGACGGCTATGACCGCGAAGAACAGCACGGTGCTCGCGCTGGAGACGAGCACGGCCCTGTTGCCGAGAACCCTGGAGCCGCGTCCGGGGGACGGTTCGAGGCTGTCCGTGGGTCCGGTCCCCCGGGTCGTCAAGCTACTTCTCTAGGGTGGGGACGTCGAGGTACTGCTGGAGGTGCTCTTTCTGGAGGTCTTCGAGGGTCCCGTCCCCTCTCATCTCGCCGAGGACCTCGTTCACGCAGCCCACCAACGGGTTGCCCTTCTCGAAGAGCATCCCGAACTCTTCGGTCTCCGGGTACTGGCCGATCACCTCCGAGCCCTCTATCTCGATGTCGCGCAGGTAGACGGTTGTGACGAGATCGGTGACGAAGGCGTCGATCTGGCCGCCCTCCAGCGCGCTCCTGGCGTCGTTGGTCGTGTCGTAGACCTTCGTCTGCTCCTCGGGTTTTATCGTCGTGTTGACGAAGTCGAGCGCGGTGGTGCCGACCTGGGCCCCGAGCCTGTCGTCCTTGAGGTCGGAGAGGCTCTCCGCGTCGGCGGCGGGGGAGCCCTCCATGACGAGGACGCCCTGGGCGTTGTCGAAGTAGCCGTCCGAGAAGTCAACGACCTGCTCGCGCTCAGGGGTTATGGTGATCTGGTTGATGTCGAAGTCGTAGTCTTTCGCCCCCGGCGCGTAGGACTTGTTGAACGGCTCGACGACCCACTCTATGGGCAGGTCCATTCGTCTGGCTACCTCGCCCGCGACCTCGCCCTCGTAGCCCCCGTAGCTCTGGGGGTCGCCCTTGAACCACGGCGGGTAGGCCGGCCTGTCGGTCGCCACCGTGAGCGTGCCGTCCTCGAAGAGCGGCGGGTCCTCAAGGTCGCAGGACGCCTGATCCCCGGAGGAGCCACCGCCTTGCGACCCGCCACCCGCCCCGCCGCACGCGGCCAAGAGCAGGTTCGCCGTCAGCAGCCCGGCCAGCAACACTCGCTTCTTCATGCGCCGACTCCGATCTTCTAGAAGGTGTTATGAAAGGTTCGTCTCGACCGCGGGCCTCCTGGCCGTTACCCGGCGCCCCTCGGGAGGGGGCAGTATACGGATCGCCCGATGCGCTTGCAATCGGGGAGGGTTGCGCGGGCACCGTTCGGGGAAACATCTAGAATATTTGCGCCATTCGCCAAGGAGGAGAGAGATATGACCGAGGCAGAACAGAGGCGGCAGGAAAGCCCGCTGCTTAGCGACCGCGGCGTAACCACCATCAAAGACTCGGTGGTAGCCAGGATCGCGGGCATGGCGGCCGGGGAGGTAGAGGGCGTCCACATGGGCGGCAACGCCTCCCGGTCCGCCGGCGGCCTGCTCGAAGGTATCACCGGCTCGGAGAGCTCCACCCGCGGCGTCAGCGTCGAGGTCGGCTCCGTCGAGGCCGCCATAGACCTGAAGATGGGCATCGACTACGGCAAGAACATCCTCGGCACCGTCGGCGAGGTGCGGCAGAGGATCACCGAGAGGGTTCAGACCATCACGGGCCTGAACGTCACCGAGCTGAACGTGACCATCTCGGACGTCACCTTCCCCGAGGACGGCCAGACCAGCGCGGGAAGCGAAGGTTCGGGGTCCGGTACGAGGACTGACCCGGGCTACGCCACCCGGACGATGCCCCGCACAGAAGAGCTCCGACCCGGCGCCGCCGAGCGCGAGACCACCGAGGTCGAGCCGCGCAGCCGGACCTACACCGAGGGCTCGAGCGGCCCGCTCTCCGAGGAGGATGTCCGCGTCGAGGGCACGCCCGTCGAAGAGGACGAGACCCGCAGGCTCAGGGTCCGCGATGAGGAACGATCTGGCGCGGAGCCGTCCGGCGCGGAGACCCGCGACGAAGACACGGCCGCGACATCGGCCTCCGAGGCGCCGACAGACGAGACCACCCTCACGGGCGGAACGTCCTCGGGCGAGAGGGCCGCGCGCAAGACCGCCGCCAGCGAGGGTTCCTCGGGCGGGACGGAGGAGATCGACCGTGACCGCGTCTCCGAGACCGAGGAGCGCCGCTCCCGGCGGCGCAGGCGCCGCGGGGAGCGCGGGGAGAACGAGGAGGGCTAGGGGCCGGACGGCTCCTTACCGTGGCGAAGGACCTGCTCCGCCCCGGCCTGACGCTCGTGTTCTGCGGGTACAACCCGTCGCTGAGATCAGGGACCACGGGCTACCATTACGCCCACCCCGGCAACCGCTTCTGGCGCGTCCTTCACGCGGCGGGAATAACGGAGCGTCTCCTCAAGCCAGAGGAAGACGAGGCGTTGCTCGACCGGGGCATCGGGTTCACGAACCTGTGCCCGCGCCCCACGCGGAGGGCCGACGAGTTGACCCGGGAGGAGATCCTGGCCGGCTCGGAAGCTTTGGGTGAGACGCTCGAACGCCTGAGGCCTGAGGCCGTGGCCTATACGGGCATCGGTGTCTACAAGTGGTTCCGGCGGACTTCGAAGGTCGGGTGGGGCGTGCAGGCCGAGCCCGCCGTGGAGGGTGTGGTGGACGTGGTCGTCCCTTCGCCTTCAGGGCTCAACCGGATGGTCTTCGACGAACTCGTCGAGCACTACCGGGTTCTAGCGCCCTTCGTCCGGTGAGGTGGGATCGGTGTCCTTCGGGCGCGGGCTCGGGACGTGCAGGTCGAGCCGGAGGGCGGTGAGGCGCAGGCCGAAGACGGTGACGACCGTCGGGACGGCTACCAAGGGGCCTGCGGCGCCGAGGGTCGTCAGGACGACGAAGACTACCGCGCCGGCTATGGCGGCGGTGGCGTAGATCTCGCGGCGCAGGATCAGGGGTACCTCCGTGCATAGTATGTCGCGCATGATCCCCCCGGCCACACCCGTCACGGTCCCCATCAGAACCACTATCGGGGCGGGGACCCCGGCCTCGTAGGCTATCTTCGCCCCGATGAACGTGAACACGGCGAGCCCGAAGGCGTCGGCGACGAGTAGGGAGTGCCGGGGAAGCCGGAAGAAGCGGACGTAGGCCAAAGTGGCGCCCGCCGCGAGGACGCAGACGAGCAGGTACGTAGGGTCTTCTATCCAGAAGATCGGACGCCGGTCCAGCAGCAGGTCCCGCACCGTCCCGCCGCCGATGGCGGTGATGACGGCTATGACCACGACGCCGAAGAGGTCCATGCTCTTGCGCCCGGCCGTCAGCGCCCCGCTGACGGCGAAGACCGCCACCCCGAAGAGATCCAGAGAATACAAAGCCATGCTCTGAGGTTAGCAACTCCGGGACGGCAGGGGGAAGCCCCTACAAGCTAGACCGTTCCCGCACGCGGGCCCCTGCGCCCTCCGGGGGCTGGGACGGCCTGCGACCATAGGAGAGCAGGCGCTCGACGCGGCCCAGGCTCTGGCGCGCGGGTTTGGGCTGCTCCCACAACTCCACGCGTAGGGCGCCACCTTCCGCGTAGACCCGCGCGTGGGTGAGCACGAACCGCGATACGAACCGCGATACGAAGACCGGAGGGCCTTTCAGGCGGGGCGGCACCGGATGCAACTGGCGCAGGTAACACCCCGAGTTGACGGCCACGCGGCGCCGGCCACGCGGCGCCGGCCTCCCGGCCGCCCCACCTCCTCCAGAGAGGGCAGGTGCGTGTGGCCCAAGACGAAGACGTCCACGGTGGACGGATCGAGGGAGGGGGACATGGGCGCGCGGGCCTCCCCGGCCAGTATCTCCCTGACCTTCTGTCGCGAAGCCTCGGCGGGTGAGGGGTGCTGCGTCTCCCGGCGGGTCCCGTCTCCGGGCTCATCGCTCTCACGGTCCTGCGGACGGCGTGCCGGACGACGAGGAAGAAGACCGCGAACAGGGCCACGGTGAAGACACCGAAGATGCCGATGTCCAGGAAGATCTCGTGAATTCGCGGCAGCCCGCCGGGGAAGATCAGCAGGTACGTGGCTACGCGGTAGAGGGCGTAGGCCAAGAGCAGGGGCAGGAGCAGGTAGGCCGTGACCTTGCCGATAAAGTCGTAGAAGTAGCGGCCTGCGACCCAGCCCGGTATCGCGACGAGCGGGTAGACCATCTTTATCTCCGAGAGGTCCAGGCCCGGGGACACCTCGCCGTAGGGCGCCACGCGCCGGGTAAAGTCCATGACGACGTGGTGGCCCAGAGGGGTGTCCAACCTGTCCACGTAGTCCTCGACGGTGTTCGGCGGGTCAAACTGGTTGCCGTGCTCGCAGTAGACAACCCGCCGCCCTCCCCCGACCTTCACGGACGCCAGGTAGCTGTAGGCGAACTCGTCCACCACGCCGGCCTCCCGCAGCGTCGCCTGGATCTCCTCGTTCCACCAGACCTCGGCATCGTGGTTACCCGGCAGGTACACGACCCGTTTCCCCTCCAATGAGCGGAAACCTCTTAGCGTCGCGAAGAGGTCCAGGTACTCCCCCCGCGACATCGTGAGCGAGGCGCGGTTCTCCCCTTCGGGCACCGTTCCTATCTGGAGGAAGTCGAAGAAGTCCCCGGCCAGTACCAGCTCGACGGGCCGGTCGAGCGCCGCGAGCTCCCGGAAGTGGGCTTCGAGCTCTTCCGGCGACTCGAAGCCGTCGCAGCCCGGGTCGCCCCCGATGTGGGAGTCGGAGAGAAAGACGATCAGCGCGTTCCCCGGCAGCTCCTGCACGGTCCGAAGTATAGCCAGCGCTGGACCTTCGCGGGCCCGGTTGCGGTGGCGCCACCGTGCTACGCTGGCGCGAGTCTCTGTAGAGTCCAAGGAGGATAGATGGAGTACCGTCGTCTCGGCCGTTCGGGGTTGTTCGTCTCGTCGTTGACTTTGGGCACGATGACCTTCGGGGGGAGCGGGCTTTTCGACAAGGTCGGCTCCACCGACGTCGCCGGGGCGACCCGTCAGGTGGACATGTGCCTGGACGCAGGTGTCAACCTCTTCGACACGGCGAACATCTACTCTTCCGGCGAGTCCGAGGAGATCCTGGGCCAGGCCGTCTCGGGCCGCCGCGACCGCCTGCTCATCGCGACGAAGGCCCGCATGCCCGCAGGAGACGGCCCGAACGGCGCGGGCCTCTCCCGCCACCACATCATCCGCCAGTGCGAGGCGAGCCTGAAACGACTCGGTACCGATTACATCGACCTCTACCAGGCCCACGAGTGGGATGGCGTGACGCCGCTCGAAGAGACTTTGGAGGCCTTCGACACGCTCGTGCGGTCCGGCAAGGTGCGCTACGTCGGCTGCTCCAACTACTCGGGATGGCAGCTGATGAAGGCACTCGGAGTGTCCGAGCGGCACGGGTACCAGCGGTACGTGAGCCAGCAGATCCACTACACCCTAGAGGCCCGCGAGGCCGAGTACGAGCTCGCCCCGCTCGCCGTCGACCAGGACTGCTCCATCCTCGTCTGGAGCCCGCTCGCCGGCGGCCTCCTCTCCGGCAAGTACCGCCGCGACCAGGACGCCACGGAAGGACGCCACTTCGAGGGCTGGGACGAGCCGCCGGTGCGCGACGAAGCCAGGCTCTACGACATCATAGAGGTACTCGTCGAGGTCGCCGAGAGCCGCGGCGTCTCGGCCGCCCAGGTCGCCCTCGCCTGGCTCCTCGGCCGTCCCGGCGTCGCCTCCATCGTCGTCGGCGCCCGCACAGACGAGCAGCTCGCCGACAACCTCGAAGCCGCCGGCCTGGAGCTGTCGGAAGACGAGCGCGGGCGCCTCGACGAGGTGAGTGCCCCGCCGCTCATCTATCCCTTCTGGCACCAGCTAAAGACCGCCTCGGACCGCCTGGGACCTGCCGACATGCCGCTCCTTAGGGGGCGCACCTGGGGCGGAGGGTAGAACGCCCACCAGACGAACGGCGTAGGGGCGGGTGAGGCCCCGGTCCCCGCGGGCGTATAATGCCGGGCGTGATCGTGGACAGCGCCATCTACGTGGACGGCCATAGGGCCGCCGAATCGGGGTCTTTGGACGAGACTTACGAGGCGTGCCGCAGCCAGAAGGGGATAGCCTGGATCGGCCTCTACAAGCCGACGGCCGAGGAGTTCGAGTCCGTCGCGCAGGAGTTCGAGCTTCACCCTTTGTCCGTCGAGGACGCGCTCGACGCCCATCAGCGCCCGAAGCTGGAGCGCTACGGGGAGACGCTTTTCGTCGTGCTCAGGCCGGCGCATTACGTGGACAAATCCGAGACCGTCCAGTTCGGGGAGACGCACGTCTTCGTCGGGAAGGACTTCGTCATAACGGTGCGCCACAGCGAGGTGCCGGATCTAAGCGAGGTGCGGCAGCGGCTGGAGGCGGACCCGGAGCTCTTGCGGCGGGGGCCCGAGGCCATCCTGCACGCGATCATGGACCAGGTCGTGGACGATTACGGCCCGGTCGTCGACGGCCTGGAGAACGACATCGAGGAGATTGAGGCCCAGGTCTTCGGGGGGAGCGCCGACGTCTCAAGGCGCGTCTACGAGCTCTCGCGCGAGGTAATCCAGTTCCAGAGGGCCACGGACCCGCTAAACGAGGTGCTCGGAGCGTTGATCCGGGGTGAGATCATCGAGGTAGACCCCGAGATCGGCCGCTACCTGCGCGACGTCCAGGACCACGCCCAGCAGGTCTCAGAGCGCCTCACCGGCTACCGCGAGCTCCTCCAGAGCATCCTGAGCGTCAACCTGACCCTCGTCAGCCTCTCCCAGAACGAGCAGGTAAAGAAGATCTCCGGCTGGGCCGCCATCCTCTTCGCCCCGACCCTTATAGGCACCGTCTACGGCATGAACTTCGACCACATGCCAGAGCTTCACTGGCTCCTCGGATACCCCTTCGCCCTGACGCTCATGGCCCTGACCTCGCTCATCCTCTACTTCGCCTTCAAACGCCGCGGCTGGTTGTAGCAAGGGCACGCCGCTTCGCGGCCTTCGGTACGCCGCAGCTCTGCTTCCGCCCTTGGCAATCAGGCTCTTCCCGCTCACCTTCGCCGGCGGCGCCTTCGTCTGGAACGCGGTGCCCGCGGATGCAGGTCTCACCGACGCATATTCTGGGTTCTACGGGGTTCTCTCCAGCAGCTTTCCGCGTTCCTTCCACACAGGGACATTAGCGCGGGACCGGCTCTATCCGGTCTGCCCCTGCGATCCTCTTCTCGTCGTTGATGGCCCGGTAAAGGTCCGGAGCGACAGACCTTCTGCAGACAGCTCTATGGCATTCCTTCGCCTATGGGGAGCACGATGCCCTCGGTCAGCACGAACTCGGGTGGGGAGGTGGCGAACCACGAGATAAAGTCGGCGACCTGATCCGGTCGAAGAACCTGCGTCGCGGGGGCTTCGGCGGGTTCGCCCTGTTGGC
>CADCUW010000418.1 GCA_902805985.1 uncultured Rubrobacteraceae bacterium | reverse complement strand
GTTGCCGGCGGTGCGGGAGATGGCGAGCGTGGTTCACGAGGGTAGCGCCTGGGAGATCCCGCAGGCGATCATCGCGCTCTTCGGTTGGATCGGAGCGAACGGCTACTCCGCGGCGGGCCCCTACCGCGAGCTGCACCTCTACGGGCGCGAGAACGACCTGTTCCGCGCCGACTCCTCCAACGTCGACTCCCTGCTCCTCGAGATACAGGTCCCCGTCCGGGCGGCCTAGAGCTCCCACCGATAGGGACCCTGCCGGCGGTGGGGAACACGCAAGAGGTTCTCAAAGATTTTTTCTCTTTTCCCCTTGACCCTCACGCAACGTGAGGGTCGATCCTCTCTCGTGCCGGAAAGGTCGCGGGGCAAAGGGAAGGAGAGGCGATGGGGACCACGAAGCAGGCAAACGGCGGGATCCTGGAGAAGAGGGGCCGGCTGGCCAGCGCGCGCAGCCTCGCGGTCGGGACGTTGGCGGCGCTGGGGTTCGTGCTCACGGCCCTGATACTCGGTGGCCTGGTCGCCGACGGCCTCTCCTTCGACCGTACGAGCGGGGGCTACGAGCCGCCCTACACAGGCTACACCGGCGAGCCAATCGACTGGGAGGCGACCCACGTCACGGAAGAGGGCTTCTTCAAGGACGGCTACGTGCTGGATCTGTACGTGGACTGCACGACGGGCATGGTGAGCTTCGAGGTGTTCCAGCGGCGCTTGGACTGGCGCGAGCTCTCCGGTAGGGCGCTCGTGGTCCACAGGCCCGCCGAAGCCTGCCGAAAGGAGGGTTTCGAGCCAGATTTCTGACGCAAGGCCCAGAGGCAAGCGCGCCGACGCGAAGACCGACTCCACCAGAGAGGAGCATCCATGACCACCATGACGGCGGCGAACCGGATAGACGAGGAGGCGGGGGGCAGGGGAGACCTGCTGCGGTGGACGGTCCTGCTACTCGTCCTCGAACCCCTCCTGATGTACGCGGCGTTCTTCGTCCTGAGCTCGTCCATAAACTGGCCGGCGAGTCTGGACGAACCCGCGGCTGTCAACCTGCCCCTCATCACGGAGCAGCGGGCCGCGGTAGTCGTCGGGTACGGGGCTTACCTGGCCTACTCACTGCTCATCCTCCCGCTCGCGGTGATGCTGTACTTCGCGCTCAAGGGGCGGGGGGCCTCACCGCTCCTCGCCGTCGCCGCGGCGGTGGGCGCCGTGAGCGCCCTGGCGAGGGCGCTCGGGATCGTGCGCTGGCTCTTCCTCATGCCGTCTCTGGCGGAGGTCTACGGGGACCCGGCATCGAGTCCGGCGGCGCGCGAGGCCGTCGAGGTCGCCTACACGGCCTTCAACGAGTACGCGGGCGGGGTCGGGGAGTTGCTCGGCGTGGCGCTTACGGGCGCCGTCTGGGTCGGCCTTAGCTCCGTGGCGCTACTCCGCTCGGGGCGTTTCCCGAGGTGGATTGGTCTCCTGGGCCTGCTCGCGGCGGTGCTCCTGCTGCCGGGCCTGCTCCCCGTAGTTGGCCTGGACGTGGGGTCGCTGTTCGCGGTCGTCGGGGGTAACGTGTTGCTGATCTGGATGCTGGCCCTGGCGGTGGTCCTGTTCCGGTCCCCACAACCGAAGGCTGCGTGAACGTCATGGCCTACCCCGGCAAGGTCATCGAGAGCCCCGACACCCGGCTCGTCTTCCTGAAGACGGCGGAGGACACGGACGGCGAGTTGCTGCGCTTCGAGCAGTTCGTGAGGCCGGACCACGCCCCGGTCCCCGCCCACGTCCACGGCAGGCAGAAGGAGCGTTTCAGGGTCCTCTCCGGCAGGATGGGCGTGAGGTCCGGCGGGCGGGAGCGGATACTGGAAGCGGGCGAGGAAGTTGTCGTGCCGGCAAGCACCCCGCACACGTTCTGGAACGCCTCCCGGAGGGGCGAGGTCTTGCACCACGTGGTCGAGCTCAAGCCGGCCCTGAAGTCCGAGGGGTTCTTCGAGACGGTCTTCGGCCTGCGGCGGGACGGCAAGCTCGTGGCGGGCAGGGCGCCGAACCTCTTGATGATGACCCCCGTTGTCGTCGAGTACGAGAACTGGCTCGCAGGCCCGCCGGTGGCCCTGCAGAGGCTGCTCTTTACGCCCCTGGCCCTCCTCGGGCGACTGCTCGGCTACCGGGCCAGCTACCCGAAGTACGGCGACGAACGTTAGAGAGGAGAACACGATGGACAGAGAATTGCACGTCGTCCTAGGGGCGAGCGGGGGCACGGGGAGTGCCCTGGTCCGGGAGTTGATCTCCCGCGGCCACCGCGTCCGGGCCGTGAGCCGCGGTGGCGGGGCCCCGGAGGGGGCCGAGGGCATGAAGTCCGACGTCTCCACCCCGGAGGGTGCCGAGGCCGCGAGCGTGGGTGCGGCGGTCGTCTACCACGCCGCCCAGCCCGCCTACACGAAGTGGGCCGAGGAGTTCCCGCCCATGACGGAGAATGTGATCGGGGGCGCGGCCGGCGCGGGCGCGAAGCTCGTCTTCGCCGACAACCTCTACATGTACGGCCCACAGGCCCCCCAGCCGATGACCGAGGAGACGCCGCAGAAGGCAGCGGGCAAGAAGGGCAAAACCCGCATTCTCATGGCCGGGCGGCTCCTGGATGCCCACCGCTCCGGGCGGGTGCGGGTCGCCATCGGGCGTTCCTCGGACTACTACGGGCCCGGGGGAACCGGCACCATAGCGGGCGAGACCGTCTTCGGGGCGGCGCTCGCGGGCAAGACGGTGCGCTGGCCGGGCTCTCTCGACGCGCCGCACACATTCAACTACCTGCCCGACATGGCCCGCGCCCTCGTCACGCTGGGCGAGCGCGCGGAGGCCGACGGCGAGGTCTGGCACCTGCCGGCCGCGGAACCCATCACGGGCCGGAGGTTACTCGACC
Source organism: uncultured Rubrobacteraceae bacterium (assembly GCA_902805985.1). Classification (GTDB taxonomy): domain Bacteria; phylum Actinomycetota; class Rubrobacteria; order Rubrobacterales; family Rubrobacteraceae; genus Rubrobacter_D. The sequence goes on along the minus strand of CADCUW010000418.1, from coordinate 1,336 downwards.
TGGTCTCTGAGACGTCGGGCCGCCCGGTAAGGGCGAGCGTAACCTCAAGGACGGCGCTGCGGGCCATCGGCCTCTTCTCACCGTTCATCCGCGAGCTGGCCGAGACCGTCTACCAGTTCGAACGGCCCTTTGTCTCGGACGGGTCGAAGTTCGGACGAACCTTCGGGCCCTTCGAGCCGACAGGGCACCCGGAGGCGGTCGCGCGCACTGTCGCCTGGTTCCGCGGACGGCGGGGCTGAAGCGCGGAGCCTGCCGGCGCCCTCCGAGTCCCGGTTGCTGTAGAGTACGCCCGTGCGCGACGCTGACCCCCGGTTCTCGAAGCTCATCCTGGCCCACACCGCCCTGGGCGCGGCCCTGAACCTGGCCTCTTCGGCGCGGTCCGGCGGACCACGCCGCGCCGCCGGCCTCTTCGCCCTCGGCACCGGTCTGCCCGCCGTCGGAGAGCTCCTCGCCACGGGCCCGCTCCGGCTCCTGCGCCACCGCACGCGGCCCCGGGTAGCAGGCGTCCCAGTCGCCGTCTTGCTCGGCTGGTACTGCGCCATAAACGGCTCCCTCACCGTCGCGGAGGGCGCCCTCGATGCCCTGCCTCTGGACGAGAACGACCGGGAGAGGCTCCTGCCCCTCGGCGCGGCTCTCGTCGGGGCCAGCCTCGACCTGGCCCTGGACCCCGCCGGGCTCGACGCCGGCCTGTGGGAGTGGAGCGGCGACGGCGCGTACGCTTCCGGGGTGACCGGGACCAACGGCCGCCGGGGCGTACCGCTCATCAACTACCTCGGCTGGCTCGCGCTGGTAGCTGGGGTGGTCCAGGCCCACGGGCGGCTCTTCGGGGGCGAGGCCGGGGGGAGCGGACGACTCCCCGCGCTGCTCCTTCTACCGTACTACCTCGTGGCCGTCGCCTGGGTGGTAAAGAGGCGCAGGTACCGGTACCTCCTCTATTCGGCCCTGTTCCCCATCGCCTTCGCCCTCTCGCTGAAGAAGCCGGGCCGTTAGCGGGATCCCCCGCCGCGCGTCTTGTAGAGGGAGGCGGCTATGGAGACGGCGACGACCGTGGCGATGAAGGGCAGGGAGACCCAGATCGGGACCTTCGCGTCGAAGATGCCGGAGTAGAAGAACTTGGCGCCGACGAAGACGAGGACTACCGAGAGCCCGACGCTCAGGTAGACGAAGCGGCTCATCATGCCGGCAAGCATGAAGTACAGGGGCCTCAGACCCAGCACCGCGAAGGCGTTGGCGCTCCACACGACGAACACGCTCGAAGTTATCGAGAAGATCGCCGGTATCGAGTCCACGGCGAAGACGACGTCCGTCGTCCCGACCATGATGATGACCGCGAAGA
>CADCUW010000417.1 GCA_902805985.1 uncultured Rubrobacteraceae bacterium | reverse complement strand
CCAGGATGTAGTCGTCGCCCGAGCCACCGGAGAGGGTGTCGCTGCCGGGGTCGCCGTTGTCGTGGCCGTTCTTGGGGGCGGAGCCGCGGATGTCGTCGTCGCCCGCGCCGCCGTAGACCTTGTCGTCCCCGAAGCCGCCGTTGAGCCAGGAGTCGTTGCCGCCGAGGCCCTGGATGGTGTCGTCCCCGGCCCCGCCGGTTAGCTTGTTCACGCCCTCGGTCCCGTTCAGCGTCGCAGCAAAGGCCACGCCCGTCGAGAGGATCACCATCGTCGCCACCGCCGCCATAACCCGAACCATCCGCCCCATGTGCCCGCTCCCTTCGTCCTTGCCCCCGGTCTCTCCGGTTGCTGTGATTGGAACTCTAGAGGGGCCACGTAACGTCCCGGCGACATCCGGGTAACGCTTCGGTCACGCTTGCATAACACTTCGGTAACAACCTGAACGCCCGCGCTGGCCACCCGTACAAGTCCACCCCCCGCAAATACGGCCCGCCATACATCAACCCGACGGATCCACCCCCCTATACTTTGGCCTTGTCTTTTGGCCTTGTCTTGATCGGCTTACAGTAACTGTGTAGTATTCGTGAAGGACAAGGACCGGCCGGTTGGGGCTGGAGGAGGTTATCGCATGGACGTGATGAGGGGACTCGGGGAGCACGGGGGTTCGACGCGGCTGGCGGGTGTGGAGAACCTCATGCTCCACTTCACGCCGTACTCCGAGGACTGGTCGAAGCTACCGGTCATAGTCTCGGGCGAGGGGTCGTACGTAACTGACGATCGGGGCCGCAGCTACATCGACGGGCTGGCGGGGCTCTTCACGACGCAGGTCGGGCACGGTCGGGCCGAGCTCGCCGAGGTAGCCGCCAAGCAGATGAAGGAGCTCGGCTTCTTCCCCAACTGGAGCTTCCAGCACCCGAGGAGCCTTGAGCTTGCGGCCAAGCTTTCGGAGATAGCGCCGGGCGATCTCAACAGCACCTTCTTCGTCTCCTCGGGGTCTGAGGCGGTCGAGACCGTCATCAAGATCGCGCGCCAGTACCACAAGGTCAACGGGGAGCCGGGCCGGTACAAGATCATCTCCAGGGACGTCGCCTACCACGGGACCACGATGGGCGCCCTCTCCGTCACGGGCCTGCCCTCTTTCAAGGCCCCGTTCGAGCCGCTTCCTTCCGGCTTCTTCCACGTCAAGAACACCCAGCAGGACCCCGAGGGTGCCGCCGACGCGATAGAGCAGATGATCGAGGCCGAAGGCCCCGACCAGGTCGCCGCCGTGATCCTGGAGCCCGTGCAGAACGCGGGCGGGTGCCTCGTGCCGCCGCCGGACTACTGGAGGCGGGTGCGCGAGATCTGCGACCGCCACGGCGTACTTCTCGTCTCGGACGCCGTGATCTGCGCCTTCGGACGCCTCGGCGAGTGGTTCGGCATCGAGCGCTTCGACGTCGTCCCCGACATGACGAGCTTCGCCAAGGGCGTCACATCCGGCTACCTGCCGATGGGCGGGGTCGTCGTCAACGACAAGATAGCCCACACCTTGAAGGACGGGGCCTCGATGTTCATGCACGGCTCGACCTTCGGGGGGCACCCGGTCTCCTCGGCGGTGGCGCTTGAGAACATCGCGATCATGGAGCGCGAGAACCTGCTCCAGAACGTCCACGACCTCGAAGGCCACTTCGGGGACGAGCTGAAGAAGATGGCGGCGGACCACCCGGTCGTCAAGGAGGTTCGGGGGATGGGCTTCTTCTGGGCCGTCGAGGTCAACCCGGAGAAGGCCGACGGGACGCCGCTTGAGGGCGACGAGTACCAGAAGTACTTCAAGGGCGTGGTCTCCAGGAAGCTCATGGAGGGAGGCCTGATCTGCCGCTTCGACGACAAGGACGAGCCCGTCATCCAGTTCTCCCCGGCGCTGGTCTCCGACAAAGAAGTCCTCAGCCGCATAGCGGAGATCACCGACGAGGCCCTCACGGAGCTCGAAAAAGCGCTGGGCTACAGGGGTTAGCGTGGGGATTGCGGGGAACCGCGGCAAGAGAGAGGCCAGGGCTTGACCCGTACCGCCGGTACGCGGAGAGGCGCCCCCGCCGGGCAGAAAGACTATCGTTCCTTCAGCTTCTGGCTGGAGACGGCGGGCGAGGAGATCGTCCCCCGCCCGCCACTCGGGGGCCCGGCGGAGGCGGACGTGGCGATCCTGGGCGCCGGGTTCACCGGCCTGTGGACGGCCTACTACCTGCTCAAAGGAGATCCCTCCCTGCGCGTGGTGGTGCTGGAGGCCGAGACCGCAGGCTTCGGGGCCTCTGGCCGCAACGGCGCCTGGTGCAACGCCGCCTTCCCCGTGACGCCCGGCGAGCTCGCCAGACGTTTTGGCGACGGGGCCGCGAGAGACCTCCTGCTGGAGATGCGCGGCGCGGTCGACGAGGTCGGGCGGGTCTCTGATGCGGAGTCCATCGACGCCCAGTTCTTCCGCGGCGGTCAGCTCCGGGTCGCCAGGGGACCGGCGCAGTTGCCCGCCATAGAAGGTTCCTACGAGTCCCTCAGGGCCCTCGGGCTCGACGACGGTCTCGAGTTGCTCGGTAGAGAAGAGACCACGCGGCGCGTCAGGATCACGGGCGCCGAGGGCGCGTTGTTCAGCCCGAACTGCGCGACCATCCACCCGGCCAGGCTCGCGCGCGGGCTCGCCCGGGCCGTGGAGCGCCTCGGGGGCGAGATCTTCGAGGGCACCCCCGTCACGGACTTCGAGACGGGTTCACACCCCAAGCTCGTCACGGACAGCGGCGACGTGCGGGCCCGGACGGTCGTGCTGGCGGGCGAGGCCTACCTGGCGCGGTTGCGCAAGCTGCGCCGGCAGGTGCTACCCATCTACTCCCTGATCGTGCTGACCGAGTCCCTCTCCGAAGATCAGTGGGCCACCATCGGCTGGGAGGGCCGCGAGTGCGTGGCCTCCAGCCGCTACACGGTGGACTACCTCTCGCGCACCGCCGACGGTCGCATCCTCTTCGGGGGCCGCGGGGCGCCCTACCACTACGGCTCCCGGATAGAAGACGCGTACGACCTGCACGAGCCCACCCACGAGATGCTCCGCCGCACGGCGCGGGAGTGGTTCCCGGCGCTCGAAAACGCGCGTTTCACCCACGCGTGGGGCGGGCCGCTCGCCATGCCCCGCGACTGGATGCCGACCATGTCCTACGACCCGGCCGAGGGTGTAGCGACCGCGCGCGGCTACACCGGGCAGGGTGTAGCGACAGCCAACCTCTCCGGCAGGACGTTGTCCGATCTGATCCTCGGCCGCGACACACACCTAACCCGTCTGCCCACCGCTAACCACAGACCGCGTACCTGGGAGCCCGAGCCGCTGCGCTGGCTCGGCGCCCGCTACGTGCAGCGGGGCTTGATGCGGGCGGACGACCGGGCCGAAAGGACCGGAGAACCCCCGACCGGAGAGACCCTGGCCGAACGGCTCGGGAAACACTAGAAGATCGGGAGAAGGGTGAGGAGAAGAACCTCCAGGAGGCCGGCGGAGATGGGAACTTCCGCAAGCCCCTCGATACCAGGGGCAACGGGCTGATGGCGGGCGGTCAGGCGCGGGGGGAGCCGGCGGTGGACGCGGTGGTCGTCGGCGCGGGGCTGGCCGGGCTCACGGCGGCCAGGGAGCTCGAGGCCGCGGGCGCGTCCGTGCTGGTCGTCGAGGCGAACGACAGGGTCGGCGGCCGGATGATGACCCGGTACGTCGGCGGGGTACCCGTCGAGATGGGCGGGCAGTGGATCGGGCCGGGGCAGAGGCGCATAAACGCCCTCGCACGGGAGCTCGGCGTCGAGATCTTACCGACCGAGGTCCCCGGCCGGACCGTCTTCCACGAGGGCGGACGCCGCTCGGAGTACGAGGAGGACGGGGAAGTCCCCTTTGAAGATCCGGGCGCGTCCGACGAGGTCGGGGGGGCTTTCGTGGCGCTGAGCGAGCTTGCGAGGGGCGTGTCCGCCGGGACGCCGTGGGCGTCGGAGCGGGCCGCGGAGTGGGACGGGCAGACGCTCGAGACCTGGAGGCTCGGCCACACGCGGAGCAAGGGAGCGCGGTTCTACTTCGACCTCGCCGTCGAGTCGCTCTACGCCTGCGAGCCACGCGACGTCTCGCTCCTCGGCGTGCTCTCCGACGTGGCCGCGTCCGGCGGCTTCGGGGGTCTCTTCGAGATAGAAGCTTCCGCCGAGGAGCACAGGCTCGTCGGCGGCGCGCAGGAGTTGGCGGTCCGGATGGCGCAAGGGCTGAGAGGGCGGGTGGTCCTCTCCTCTCCGGTGCGCCGTATCTCGCACGACGATAGCGGGGTGCTCGTCGAGTCCGACGCCGTCTCCGCGCGGGCCGGGGCCGTGGTCGTGGCGGTGCCGGCCGTCCTGCGGGGGCGCATCGAGTACGTCCCGGCGCTGCCGCCCGTTCACGACGGGCTCTCACAGAGGATGCCGATGGGGGCCGTGATCAAGTGCCACGCCGTCTACGACGCCCCCTTCTGGCGCGATATGGGCCTCAACGGCAGGGCCGAGAGCGATACCGGACCCTGCAAGGTAACCTGCGACAACTCGACCCCCGGGGAGGATGCCGGCGTCCTGACGGGCTTCATCCTGGGCTCCGACGCCCGACGGTGGGGCCAGAGCCCCGCCGGGGAACGCAAGCGGGCGGTCCTCGAATGCTTTGCCCGGTCTTTCGGGCGGGAGGCCCTCCACCCTCGCGGCTACGCGGAGTGCGATTGGGGCGCCGAGCCCTACGCGCGCGGCGGCTACGCGGGCGTGCCGGTGCCCGGCTTCTTCCTGGATCACGGGCCGGCCCTGCGGGAGCCGGTGGGCCGCGTGCACTGGGCGGGGACCGAGACGGCCGCCAGGTGGAACGGGTACATGGACGGCGCCGTAGAATCGGGGTACCGGGCGGCGCGGGAGGTACTCTCCGCCGGCGGCGCGGGGTACGATCCACGGACGGATTCGGACGATAGAGATCTCTCAAGGGGAAGGCCCCGAGCGGGGGCCACGGGGACAGGAGGATAAGAATGGAAGACAGGCAGACCACGGAACGCCCGCCGCAGGCGAAAGAAGAGGCCGGGAGGGGTGTGGCCGTGCGGCTGGCCGGGATCACCAAGCGGTTCGGGGATTTCGTGGCGGTGGACGACCTGAACCTGGACATCTACGAGGGCGAGTTCTTCTCGCTGCTCGGGCCTTCGGGGTGCGGAAAGACGACGACGCTGCGCATGATCGCGGGCTTCGAGGAGCCGACGGAGGGCGCGATCTCCGTCGCAGGCGTTGAGGTCCAGGGCGTCCCGCCTTACCGCCGTCCGGTCAACACGGTCTTCCAGTCCTACGCCATCTTCCCCCACCTCAACGTCTTCGACAACGTCGCCTTCGGCCTCCGCCGGGCGAAGGTGCCCAAGGCCGAGGTCGCAAGCCGCGTCGCCGACGCGTGCGAGATGGTGCAGCTCTCGGGCTTTGAGAAGCGGAAGCCCGGCATGCTCTCGGGCGGCCAGCAGCAGCGGGTCGCGCTCGCCCGGGCGCTGGTCAACCGCCCGAAGGTGCTGCTCCTCGACGAGCCGCTCGGCGCCCTGGACCTGAAGCTCCGCAAAGAGTTGCAGCTGGAGCTCAGGAACCTCCAGCACGAGGTCGGCATCACCTTCGTCTACGTCACCCACGACCAGGAAGAGGCGCTCACGATGAGCGACAGGATCGCGGTGATGAACGAGGGGAAGGTCCAGCAACTCGCCGGACCCACCACCCTTTACGAGACGCCGGCCAACCGCTTCGTCGCCGGGTTCATCGGCCAGACGAACGTCTTCTCCGGCCTGGTCGAGGCGGCTGACGGCGAGAGGCTCACGCTGCGCACGCGGGAAGGCCTGAGGATCGAGGCCGTGGCGCGCGAAGGGAGTACCCCGAGGGAGGGGGAGGAGGCGCACGCGGCGGTCAGGCCTGAGAAGGTCCGGTTCGGCGGGTCGGGCGACAACGTCAGCGCGGCGGAGGTAAGACAGGTCGTCTACCTGGGCGCGAGCACGCAGTACATCGTGGAGTTGGAGGGGGGCGGGAGGCTGGTGCTCTACCAGCAGAACGCCTTCGACGCCGCGGGGGCCTCGGAGGGGGACGGGGTCTCGGTAGCCTGGGACGCGCAAAACTGTCTGGTACTGGGAGGTTGATGATGAAGAGGATCTCGCGCGGAAGGTTCCTGAGGACGATGGGTGCTGCCGGTGTCGCCGGCTCGACCCTCTCGGTGCTTGCCTGCCAGCCGAACACCAGCGCGCAGAGTAGCGGTGGCGGTGGCGGCGGTGGCCCGGAGGAGAAGGCGCTCAACTTCTACAACTGGTCAGACTACGTCGCCAAGAGCACCATACCGGACTTCGAGAAGCAGACCGGCATAACGGTCACGCAAGACTTCTTCTCCTCCAACGAGGACCTGCTGGCCAAGCTGCAGGCCGGGGGCACGGGGTACGACGTCATCGTGCCGAGCGACTACATGGTTGAGATCATGATCAAGTCCGACGTCGTGCAGAGGCTCGACATGGCCCAGATACCCAACGCCAAGAACATCGGCAAGGAGTACGAGGGCCTCTCCTACGACCCGAACAACGAGTACAGCCTCCCCTACCAGTGGGGCACGACCGGCATCCTCTACAACAAAAAGGAGATCGGCCAACTCCCCGAGTCCTGGGACCCTCTGTGGGACACGGAGTTCGAGGGTGAGATGTCCATGCTAAACGACACCAGAGAGACGCTCGGGGCCGCCCTCTACAAGCTGGGATACTCCGTAAACACCACGGACATGGGCGAGCTCCAGGAGGCCGCCGACGAGCTCAAGCAGCAGAAGCCGCTGTTGCGCGGGTACTTCGACTCGACGGAGGCCCGCCCGCTCGTCCAGAACGGCGACCTCTTGCTCGGGCACGTCTTCAGCGGCGACGCGTTCCTGGCGCTCTCGGAGAACAGCGACCTCGACTACGTCGTCCCAAAGCCCGCCGCCACGCGCTGGACGGACAATATGTGCATCCCCAACGGCGCCGAGCACCCGCAGAACGCCCACAAGCTCATAAACTACATTCTCGGCGCGAAGACGGGCGCTGAGCTCTCCAACTACACCTACTACAACACCCCGAACGCCGCCGCCCTGCCGATGATCGACGACGCGCTCAAGGACCTGCCAGGCTACGTCTTGCCTGACAGCGTCTTCCAGCGCCTGCAGGTCATAGCGGACCCCGGCGAGGCGACGCGCGAGTACGAGCGCGTCTTTACCGAAGTGAAGAGCTCCTGAGATGAGGGAGCGCGTGGCGAAGAGCTGGTCGATGGGCCTCGCGGCGCTGCTGGCGCCCGTCACCCTCTGGCTCGGGCTCTTCTTCCTCGTACCGCTGCTCTTTATCGTGGCGTACTCGTTCGGGACGAGCGGGCCCTACGGCGGCATAACTCTGGGCTTTAACCCGGGCAACTACCTCCTGGTCTTCGACCCGCTCTATTTGAAGATCATCGCCCGCTCGTTCGGGATAGCGGCGCTGACGACGCTGCTCTGCTTCGTGCTCGGGTACCCGCTGGCGTACTTCATAGTCTTCAAGGGCAGGCGGTGGCGCAACGCACTTATCTTGCTCGTCATGGTCCCGTTCTGGACGAGCCTCTTGATCCGGGCCTACGCCTGGGTCGTGATCCTCGGCGGCAACGGCATCGCCAACAAGACGCTCCAGTTCCTCGGCATTACGGAGGGCCCGGTGAACCTGATCTTCACCCCCGAGGCGGTACTTATGGGCATGACCTACTCGTACCTGCCGTTCATGGTCCTGCCGCTCTACGCGGCGCTGGAGAAGTTCGACGTGCGCCTGAAGGAGGCCGGCAAGGACCTCGGGGCGAGCCGGTGGCAGACGTTCTTGCGGGTTACGTTCCCGTTGAGCCTGCCGGGCGTGATCGCGGGCAGCATCCTGGTCTTTATACCGTCGTCGGGCGAGTTCGTTATCCCGGACCTGCTCGGCGGCTCCCAGACGGTGATGACGGGGAACCTGATCCAGAACCAGTTCCTCCAGTCGCGCGACTGGGCCTTCGGGAGCGCCCTCTCGGTGATGCTCGGCGTCCTCCTGCTCATCGCCATAATGTTCTACATCCGCCGCGTCGGTACGGATAAGCTGGAGGGGGTCTAGATGGCATCCGTAACGTCTAAAGGCTCCCGCAAGGGCGTGACGAGCGGGCTGCCGGACTGGGGCCTGCTCCTCGGCTCCGTGCTGGTCTACGTGTTCCTCTACGCGCCCATAGCGGTCCTCGTCTTTTTCTCTTTCAACTCGACGCGCAGCACCCAGGTGTGGACGGGGTTCTCCTTCGAGTGGTACGGGCAACTTTTGGGCGACCCGACGATACTGCAGGCCCTCAGGACCTCGCTCACGGTCGGCGTCTTCGCGACGCTCATCGCGACCGTCATAGGCACGATGACGGCGCTCGCCCTCTCCCGTCACCGCTTCCGGGGCCAGACGGCCGCCGACACGGCCATCTACGCGGCGACGGTGATGCCCGAGATCGTGGTCGGGGTGAGCCTGCTCGTCTTCTTCGTGGCCGCCGACTTGCAACTGGGCGTCACGACCATCGTGATAGCCCACGTGGCGTTCACGATCTCCTTTGTCACTATCGTGGTACGCGCCCGCCTCGCCGGGATGGACCGCTCCGTGGAGGAGGCAGCGCAAGACCTCGGGGCGAGCCCGGTGCAGACCTTCTTGCGGGTGACGCTGCCCCTGATCCTGCCGGGCGTCATGGCCGGCGCCCTGCTCGCGTTCACGCTCTCGTTCGACGACTTCGTCATAACGTTCTTTATCAGCGGGGTCGGCTCGAGCACGCTGCCGTTGAAGATCTACTCCATGATCAAGTTCGGCGTCAGCCCCGTCATCAACGCGCTCTCGACGGTGGTGCTCGTCACCACGTTGTTCCTGATCTTCGGCGGCAGCCGCCTCCTGGTCCGCAAGGAGGGCGCTTGAGAGCTGGAAAGACCGGGAGATACCCTTGACGACCGTACGTCCCATCCGGGCCGCGGACCGCGACGCCTGGCTCCCTCTCTGGCGCGGCTACAACGACTTCTACCGCAACGAACCGGCCGATGAGGTGACGCAGACGACCTTCCGGCGCCTGTGCGAAGGGGCGGACGGCTTCTTCGGGCTCCTGGCGGAAGACGACGAAGGCCCGGTCGGGCTGGCGCACGCGGTCTTCCACCCGGCGACGTGGACGACCGGGACCTACTGTTACCTGGAGGACCTGTTCGTCTCGCGCGGGGGCCGTGGTTCGGGGGCCGGGCGGCTGCTCATGGAGGGCGTCTACGCCGAGGCGGACCGGCGGGGCGCGGACCGCGTCTACTGGCACACCCAGCAGTACAACGCCCCGGCCCGCTCGCTCTACGACACGGTGGGACACGCAACATCATTTGTGGTCTACAGGAGGTAACGGAGGAGAAGTGGCACAGAACGGACGGTTGTCCGTCGTCAACCCGGCGACGGAAGAGAGCATAGAGGAGATCCCGACGACCGGACGTGACGAGCTCGGCGCCGTCGCGAACAGGGCGAAGCGCGGCTTCGAGGAGTGGCGAGGGTTCGCGGGGCTCGACCGGGCTGAGGTCTTTCACGAGATCTCGGCGAACCTGCGCGGCCACGCGGACGAGCTTGCCGGGATCATGACTGCTGAGGGCGGCAAGCCGTTTATCGAGAACCGGGACGAGGTCACGTGGGTGGCGGCCTGCTTCGACTACTACGGTGAGATCTCGCGCGACTCGGTCGGCTACCTCCCGGCCCCCATCGAGCCCCAGCAGCTCGCCATGGTCATAAAGGAGCCCGTCGGGACCGTCGCCTGCATCGTCCCCTGGAACTACCCGCTGCTGCTCGCCGCCTGGAAGGTCGCCCCCGCGCTGGCCGCCGGTAACGCCGTCATCCTCAAGCCTTCGGAGGAGACGCCGCTCGGGACGCGACGCATGATGGAGCTGATGGAGGGTCTTCCTGATGGCCTCTTCCAGGCGGTCTACGGGGCGGGAGACGTGGGCGAGGCGCTCGTGCGGCACCCCGGCGTGGACATGGTGGCGTTCACGGGCAGCCAGGAGACGGGTCGAAAGGTCGGCATCACCGCCGCCGAGCGCCTGATGCGGGCGAACCTCGAGCTCGGGGGCAAGGACCCGTTTATCGTCTGCGACGACGTGGACGTGGAGGTCGCGGCCCAGGGCGCCGTCTGGGCCGCCTGCCTGAACGCCGGGCAGGTCTGCACCTCCTCGGAGCGCTTCTACGTGGACAGGAAGGTCGCAGGAGATTTCGTCGAGGCCGCCAGGAGTTTCGCCGAGTCGCTCAACATCGGGGACCCGATGGACGAGACGACGGACATCGGGCCCATGATTAACGCGAGGGGCCGCCAGAAGGTCGAGGACCACGTCGGCCAGGCCCTGGACGGGGGTGCTACGCTCGTCACGGGCGGCGAACGCTTCGGCGGGCGGGGCTTCTTCTACAGGCCAACCGTGCTGACCGGCGTCGAGCCTTGCATGAGGGTGATGAGCGACGAGACCTTCGGTCCCGTGATGCCCGTGGTGGAGGTAGGTTCGCTCGATGAGGCCATCGAGCTCGCGAACTCCGTGCCGTTCGGGCTCGGGGCGAACGTGTACACGCGGGACTTCGAGAAGATGCTCCGGTGCGCGAGGGGCATCAGGGCCGGGACGGTCTGGATCAACGACCCCCTCACGGACAACGACGCAGCCCCCTTCGGCGGCTACGGCGGGAGCGGTATCGGCAGGGAGCTTGGCCGGGAAGGCCTCGAAGCGTTCCAGGAGTCCAAGCACGTCCACATCGACCCCAGGGTCGAGAAAAAGGAGTGGTGGTACCCGTATGGCAAGGACGACGAGCCGGGACAGAGGGTGATGTAGCATGACAAAAGGCCTGGAGAAGATAGCGCCCGGCGTCTACCGCGTGGACGCCATAGGCTTCAAGAACGCCATAAACATGCTCCTGCTGGAGAACGATGACGGGTGGACGCTCGTGGACACCGGTGTGGCGGGCAGCGTGGGGCGAATAAAGGACGCCATCGCCTCACTCGGCGCGGGTCCGGGGGACCTGAAGCGCATCTTTCTCACCCACCAGCACGACGACCACACGGGAGGGCTGAAGGGCCTGCTGGAGTGGGCGCCGAACACCGAGGTCGGCTCGACGTCGCACGAGGCCGACGTCATCTCCGGCCGGCGCGGCCTCGACCCGCCGAGCAACGCGTTCTTCCGCCGCATGTCCAGCAACGCCCGGCCGCCGGGAGTGCCGGTAGGCAAGGTGCTGCGGGAGGGGGACCTCGTCTCGGGCTTTCGCCTGATCTCCACGCCAGGCCACACCCTCGGGCACGCCTCGCTCTTGAGGGACTCGGACGGGCTGCTCTTCACCGCCGACGCCTTCGGGTGCCTGCCGCGCAGGATCCGGGTCGGTGTCCGCAAGGCGCTGTGCACCGACCCGCCGCTCGCGAAGCGCTCGGCGCAGAAACTGCTCGCGGAAGACTTCGCGACGGTCATCATGGCCCACGGTCCCGTGCTGCGGGAGGGCGCGCGGGCGAGGCTCCAGGAGTCGGTCGAGCGTTGCCGGTATTGATCCCGACCGCCCCGAAAGACGGGAGACGGGACCCCGCCGGACTCACCTTCCGGCGGCTCCGGCGTCCCGACCTGCGGCTCGTCCACCGCTGGCTGCACGAGCCGCACGTCGCCCGGTGGTGGTACGCAGACGTCGGCGACTTTGATGAGGTCTCGTCCAAGTACTCGGCATACATCGAGGACCGGGAGCCGGTCGAGCCTTACCTCATCCTCCACGACGAGAGGCCCGTCGGCTACGCCCAGTCCTACCGCGTCGCCGACGACGAGGAGTACGCTGCACTCGTCGGCATCGAGGACGCGGCCGGCATCGACCTGTTCATCGGCGAGCGGGACCTGCTGTACAAGGGCCTGGGGCCGCGGATCATACACCGCTTCCTGCAGGAGGTCGTCTTTGCAGACGGGAGCATCGGGGTCTGCATCATAGACCCCGAACCGGGGAACACCGCCGCCATCCGCGCCTACCGGAAGGTCGGGTTCAGGCACCTCGCGTCCGCGGACACCTCGGAGGGTCCGGTGTACCTGATGAAGCTCTCCAGGGAGGAGTTCTCCGCGTGAGCGACGGACGGTACGACGCCATCGTCGTCGGCTCGGGACACAATGGGCTCATCGCCGCGGCTTACCTGGCGAAGGCGGGCAAGAAGGTGCTCGTGCTGGAGCGGCGGGGGATAGTCGGGGGGGCCACCGTTACCGAGGAGCCGTGGCCGGGGTACAGGATCTCGACCTGCTCCTACGTCTGCCAGTTGCTGTTGCCCGAGGTCATACGGGACCTCGACCTCGTCCGCCACGGCTACGACGTCCGCCCGCTCGACCCCCAGTACTTCATCCCCTTCCCGGACGGCAGGCATCTCATCTCCTACCTCGACGGTGAGAAGACGGCGGAGCAGGTCGCCAAGTTCTCGAAGAGGGACGTTGCCGCCTACGATGCCTACTGGGCGATGTGGGACCGCATCATCGCCAGGATGCGCCCGTTGCTCGACAGGCCTGCCCCCGCGCCCGAAGACATCGAGCGGGCCTTCGACGGGCCGGAGGGCGAGGAGGACTGGCACACGCTCACGAAGAAGAGCGTCGCGGGGGTGCTCGACGAGTACTTCGAGTCCGAGGAGCTAAAGGCGGTGCTTTGCGTCGGCGGCGTGATCGGGACGAACGCGGGCCCCCGCACCCCGGGCACCGCCTACGTCAAGTACCACCACATCCTCGGCAAGATCGGCGGCCACCAGGGCGCCTGGGGCTACGTCCGCGGCGGCATGGGCGCCGTCGCCGGGGCCATCGCCTCCTCCGCCCGCGAGGCGGGGGTCGAGATCCTCACCGACGCCGAGGTCGCGGAGATAGATATCCGGGACGGCGCGGCACGCGGCGTCAACCTCCTCGACGGCCGATCCTTCGCCGCAGACGTCGTCCTCTCGGGCGCCGACCCGCACAGGACGTACCTCGGTATGGTCGGCGAGGGGCACCTGCCGGCAGATCTCGTCGAGGGTGTCAAAGGGATGCGCGTGGAGGGCTCGGTGGTCAAGGTGCTGCTGGCGCTCGGGGAGTTGCCGGACTTCACGGCCTTGCCGGGAAAGGAGATCGGGCCGCAGCACACCGGCGGCATCGTCATAAACCCATCCGTCGACTCGCTGCAGGAGGCGTGGGGGGAGTGCGAGCGGGGCGAGCCCTCCAGGAACCCTTTCATGGACGGCTACATCCAGAGCGCGACCGAGGACGGCCTCGCGCCGCCCGGCAAGCACACGATGAGCCTGTTCTGCCAGTACGCCCCTTACCGGCTCGCGGCGGGCACGTGGAAAGAGAGGCGGGAGGAGATCGGGCGCAACATCGTGTCTACACTCGCGGGGTACGCTCCGAACA
>CADCUW010000416.1 GCA_902805985.1 uncultured Rubrobacteraceae bacterium | reverse complement strand
GGGCCGCCAGGGGCTTCCCCCGTCTCTCTATGAGAAAACGCTCCCCACCGTAACCCGCCCGCGCCATCAACTCCGATAACTTCGCCTTCGCCTCACCTACCCGCACCTTCTCCATAACAACACCCCCATACATGTTTCAACGGGTCATTTTGACCTATTCTAACAGACCTTCTAGAGAGCAAAGTGGGTCAAAGTCGGGGGTTTTCGCGAAAGGAGCGGGTCTGTCTTACCAGCGACATTTTGTTACCTGGGACCGAGGATGCGTTCGAGCGTGGCCTTTGCGTAGGTGTATTTGTCTTTTTCCTGGAAGAGCACGTGACGGTCCTCGACTCTTCTTTGCTCGGCTTCCAGGTTGGCGGGTCTGCGCGTGCGGTGTTGGAGACGATAAAGGAGTCGAGGAAGATCTCCGGGTCTCCGAAGCACTCGGCAAGAACCTCGTTTCCCCACGCTCAACCACCAGGCCCCCACCTGTTGCGATGCTCGCCCAAATTGCTCTTTTTAGTGCAAAGTCTTATAATTACGCTATGGTCGGTGGCACGCCGACAGTCGATCTCCCGCGGGTGGTGCGGGCCTGGATCGGGGGCCCGCACGGGGGGCGTCGTGCTCGTCGCATCGGACTTTCGCATCGTCTCTGGGACGGCCGCCGCGTACCTCACCCGTCGACACAGCACGTCCGGGAGATGTCTCGCCCTACGAGGTCGAGCCCGCGGCGTGGCTCCTGGTTTCGGTTGAAGAGAAAGTCGGCCAACGACCGTAAGGAGGAGAGCGATGTTCCCGACGAAGATACTGCTGGCGACCGATGGATCGGAGGAGTCGGCCCACGCCGGGCGGATGGCCGCGGCGCTCTCGGAGAAGACCGGCTCCGGGCTTCACGTCGTCTACGTGGAGCCCCTGCCGCATCCCTACGCCCTGTCGGAGGCGACCATCTACTACCCGGAGATGCGCGACGAGGTCCGGCAGGAGGCATACCAGAAGGCACGCGAGAAGGTCGCGGCCGAGGTCGAGAAGATCGAGGCCACGTGCAAGGTCGCGGGGTCGCACGCCCTCATCGGGCACCCGGACGCGGAGATCTCGCACCTCGCCGAGGAGATAGGGGCTGGCCTGATCGTCCTGGGCAGCCGGGGTCTCGGTCCTGTCAGGCGCCTGCTCGTGGGCAGCGTCTCGAGCAGCGTCGTCCGACACGCCCACGTCCCGGTGCTCGTCGTGCGCGGCGGCGGGGACACGCATCTGGCCAGGATCCTGCTCGCCGCCGACGGCTCGGCGGAGTCGCGCCTGGCCGTCCGGGCCGCGGCCGAGCTCTCCGAGAAGACGGGGGCCGAGGTCCACGTGGCCCACGTGCTGCCCTCGCCCGAGCGGATGTACGGCCCCCACTTCTACTCCGCCGACGCGAAGGGTTCCCTGCTAGAGCGGGTCGAGAGGGAGGCCCGCGAGTTTCTCGGCCGGCAGGCCGAGGAGATCTCCTCCGCCGGCGGCAAGGTCGGGGGGACGCGCCTCGCATCCGGAAACGCGCCGGCGGAGATCGTCAAGCTCGCCGAGGAGCTCCACGCAGATCTGACCGTCCTCGGCAGCCGGGGCTTGGGCGGCGTGCGGCGGGCCCTGATGGGGAGCGTCTCCGAATCGGTGGTCCGCCACGCCCACAACCCCGTCCTCGTCGTGCGCGAAGACCAGGGGCACAACAGGTAGCGTCGTCGGGCGGTACGGCCCCCTCGTAGGCCGCCCCGGTTAGCGGTCCCTGGCGGCCCTCTTGGCGCGGCGACGGGGGGAGGCGAGGGTCATCCCCAGGATCACGCACCCCGAGACGACCATCACGAGGCCCCACCAGAGGTTGATGTTGAAGCCGACGTTCCCCTGGGCGGCCTGCCCGGAGGAGATCAGGCCGGCCAGGACGAGCGTGACGCCGAAGATCAGGACGATGGCCGCGATATAGAAGCCTATGGCCATGGAGTGGTTCGTGCCGGTGTGCTCGGCCACCCTCTCCTCTTCGCCGTACTCGTGGCGTTGTTCGCGGTGTTCGGACATGCTCTCCTCCTACCAGAAGTAGATGTTCAGGACCAGGGTCATGGCGAGAACGATGACCGCGAGGATCCAGGGCTTCTTGTACCAGGCCTCCTCCCTGACCTCCTTCTGCTCGGTCAGGCCCCACACGATGCCGCGCAGCTCGGAGTCGGGCTTGGGTTGGGTGACGAGGGAGACCGCTATCGTCACACCGACGCACACGAGCCAGGCCCAGATGGCGCGGTACATGGACGCGCCGACCGAGCTGTCCAGCGAGATGAGGTAGAGGATCACGCCGGTCGCCGTCCCCGAGAAGAGCCCGAAGAAGCCGCCCCAGCCCGTCGAGCGGCGCCAGAACATGCCCAGCAGGAACGTCCCGAACAGCGGCGCCAGGAAGATGCCGTGCAGGAGTTGGACGTAGTCGATGATGCTCGCGAAGCCGAGCACCAGGTACGCCGCGAGCACGCTCAGGGCGACGCCAGCCACGGTGGCGATGCGGCCCACGTTCAGGTAGTGGCGGTCGGGGGCGTCGCGGTTTATGTAAGCCTTGTAGATGTCGTAGGTCCAGACGGTGTTGAAGGCCGTCACGTTGCCGGCCATACCGCTCATGAACGCCGCGAGGAGCGCCGTCAGGCCGACGCCGAGCATCCCTGTTGGGAAGTAGTAGGCCATCGCGTAGGGGACGGCCATGTTGTAGTTGTCCTCGCCGAGGTTCGGGAGGATGGAGAGGATGATCAGGCCGGGGAAGATCGCCAGCACCCCGTACATGAGCTTCGGGAAGGCCGCGATGAGCGGCGTCCGCTGCGCCGCGGCCTCGTCCTCGGCCGCGAGCGCCCGCTGCACGACGAGAAAGTCCGTGCACCAGTAGCCGAAAGACTGCACGAACCCGAGGCCGAAGACGATGGCGAACCAGTGCACGGCCATCGGGTTGTCCGCCGAGCCCGTGTTGGACCACGCGTGGAAAAAGTCCGCCTGGCCTATGGACTCCCGCAGCCCGGAGAGGCCGCCGACGTCTATGAGGCCGAAGAGCACGAGCGGGACCAGACCGAGCGTTATAAGGAAGAACTGCAGGACCTCGTTGTAGATCGAGGATGAGAGGCCGCCCAAAGTCACGTAGCCGAGCACTATCCCCGCGGAGAGGATGATGCTCGCCGTGAGCGACCAGCCGAGGAGCAGCTGGAAGACTATCGCCATGGCATACATGTTTATGCCGGAGAGCAGGATCATGAAGATGGCGAAGAGGATGGCGTTGAACCCGCGCGTCGCCTCGTTGTAGCGGAGCTTCAGAAAGCCGGGGACGGAGTGGACCCGGCTCGCGTAGTAGAAGGGGATCATGAACAGGGCCACGAAGACCATCGCGGGGATCGCGCCGATCCAGTAGTAGTGGGACTGCATGATCCCGTACTGCGCCGCCCCCGCGCCCATCCCAAGGATCTCCAGAGCCCCCAGGTTCGCCCCGAGGAAGGCGAGGCCCGTGATCCAGCTCGGCAGGGACCTCCCCGAGAGAAAGTAGTCTTCGGAGGTCTGCATCTTGTTCCTGAGCACGGCCCCTATGCCAAGCACGAAGACGAAGTACACCCCGATGATGAAGTAGTCCAGCCACGTGTCGTTGACCGGAACCCTCGATTGCAACAGAGCCAGCTCTCCCACCCGCTCCTCCTCTCTTCGCGGCACCCCTACCGCATCATTCGTATCCCGACCTCACATTACCAGGATTCTTCCCCAGAGGCTCCTCTCTCGGTTAGCTTCGCGCGACGGCCACGGGCGCGTGGCTCTCCCCGGAACGGTACGCCGCCAGCACCACCTCCAGCGCCCGCAACCCGTCCTCGCCGTCGGCCCCGATCCGACCGCCCCCCGTGAGAAAGTCGTCGAGCATGAGCGCGTTTGGGTCCGCCACGGCGTGCGTCCAGGAGGTTCCGCCGGACCCGTGGTCGAAGGTGGTGATGCTCCGGGAGAAGGCGTCCACGTCCAGCACCCCCGAGGTGCCGGTGATGCGGAGGGTAAAGTCGCCCCAGGTCGGGTAGCCCGGGCCCCTGGACCAACTCGGATCGACCGTCGCGAAGGCGCCGTCGGCGACGCCCCCTTCGAGCTCCAGCGTCAGGATGCCGGCGTCGTCCACGTTCTCGGTGCCGAAGAAGGCGCCGACCTCGGCGTAGACGCTCCCGACCTCGACGCCGAGCACGAAGCGCAGCGTGTCGACGACGTGGACCGTGTGGTCCATGACGGCGCCGCCCCCGGACATCCCGGGG
>CADCUW010000415.1 GCA_902805985.1 uncultured Rubrobacteraceae bacterium | reverse complement strand
CCGTCCGCTTCATGTCGTGCTCCTTTTCGGTCTGTGGCCCCGGCCTCTCCGGGTGCCTGTGAGTGACACTCTGAGGGGCCGGGAAGGGGGCGGTATCACGCAAATGAACTAGTTTTGGGTGGTGTTACCGAACCGTTTCCGGGGTGTGGCCGGTTTGCCGCCTAACCGTAACCGCATCGGAACATCGGGCGGCCCAGCGGGCCGAGGACGGGCCCTACCCGCCTTCCTAGAACCACTTCTACGAACTTCGGCTTGAGGGGGTTCTAAGAAGTTGGCGCCGAGAGGCCTCATAAGGATATGATGCCCCCGTTGTGGGGTTCTAGGGGAGGAGCAAAGATCATGGTGGACCAAGGAAAGGCCGGCGACGTCAACGAGGCGGCCGCCCGCTTCGCGGAGACCCTCGCCGACTCATACAGGGTCGTCTACGGGCAGGCCTCAGAGTCGGCAGAGCGCCAGCAACAACGCGCCCGGGAGTTCTCCGAGCTCGTCTCTAGCAACCTGAGCGAGCAGACGGAAGCCGGCCGCGCGAACGCCCAAGAGCTCTCCGAGCAGGCCCGAAAGCAGCAGGAGGCCTACGCGGAGTTCCTCGACACCGCCTTCTCCAACTACCGGGCCGGCACCGAGCGGGCCGCCCAGAGCGCCCAGGAGGGCGTGCGCACCCTCACCGAGACGACCACGGGGTTGTTGGGCACCGCCACCGGGGCGGTAGGCACCGCGACCGGGGCAGCGAGCGACGCGGCGGGCGCAGCCGCGGGAGCCACAGTCGAGGCGGTCGTGTTCCCGATAGGGGGCTACGACGAGATGAACGTGGAGGAGGTCTCGGAGCGCCTCGACGGCCTGTCGGTGGAGGAGCTGCAGCTGGTCCGAGACCACGAGGAGACCAACAAGAAGCGCGAGACGCTCCTCGAGCGGATGGACCGCAAGATCAGGGCATCCTAGCCGCCCGAGGGCAGCTCTACCCAACCATCGTTACGAGAGGGCCGGGGTGACCACCCCGGCCCTCTTGCCTTTATTCGTCGAGTGCCTAGACGGTTGTTCTCCGAACTGCGCGCCAAGGGGGGTCTTCGAAGTCCGGAGGCAAGTGGACCCCGCGTTTGTGGGGCGACGGGATTCGGGTACGAGGTGGGCCAGGCAAGGCAACCCACCCACAGGAGTCAAGATGACCGAGCAGTCCCGGCAGCCCAAGGACAAGAACTACAACCTCATCGCAGTCCTCTACCACTCCTCGGACAACGTCGAGTCCTTGAAGACCTACATCCAGGATGCCGAACAGGAGGGCGACCAGGAGCTGGTGGACTTCTTCGGGGGCATCCTCGAGAACAACCTGAAGGCTGCCCAAAGCGCCAAGGAGATGCTCGTCGCCCGCATCCAGAACGAACAGGAGTAGAGTAGGCCGAGCGCGCACCACCACAGGGCCGCGTTCCTTCGGGGGCCCGGCCTTCTTCTGTGGCCGGTTTTCACCCGTTTGGGGGATGTGCGGACGGCCGCCCGACCCGTAGGGTGTCCTCGGCCGGGTCCCCTCCGCGTCTCTCCGGGGCCCGGCCCGCGCGGCAAAAACTGGGGGCCCATAGGACGGGGAGCCCCCCGATCCCCCTCCGTGCCCGCTATCAAAGCACAGGCCCCTCGCATTCGGAATGGTCTATTCAACCTAGGTAAAAGATCCTCCAATTGCGGTATGCGGGTGGGGCGCCTCGGTACTACAATACCCTTAGTCGGGCGCCTCGATTACCCCCCCTCCTAAGGCGCCCGACCTTCTTTGTACCGGCGTTTCTTATGTACTGAGAGGTCGCTGTCCCGGGGGTGCGTAACATAAGAATCCGCGCCGAGGGGGTACGCCCCTTGGCTCGTAGAAGATGTGCCGTTGGGCCGATGCGCCGCCCCCGGCCATACGCGGGGGTTTGGTGGTACGCTCGCCAACGTGCACCCGCCAACGCGAGCAATCCCGAAACAGCCGCCGCTTCGCGCGACCGTCACGGCGGTCGTTGCCACGGTCGTCGTCACGACCTTCGTGTTTGGGTCGCTCCTCCTGCTTGCCCTGTCGGTGCCCGCGGTTCGGGCCGGGTTCCCCAACGCGCTCGCCCTCTCGATCTGGGTACACGCTCTCTTGGTCCTTGCCGCAGCAGCCCTCATCGCACGCCGCTACCGCGTGCCGCCGGAGAGCCTGGGCTTCGTCCGCCCTGGGAGAAGGCTTCTGCACCTCCTCTGGCAGATTCCGGTCGTCATAATTGTGTTGCTCGTCGTGCAGGGCGTCGCGTTCGCAGTCATGGGCGGAACGTCACCCTCATCCAGAACCAGTGGCCTCGATTCCCTACTCGCCAGTGCTGGCCCGGCCACCACGATCCTGGGTTTCCTCGGCATCGCCGTACTCACCCCCCTCTGGGAGGAGACCGTCTTCCGAGGCATGATCTTCGGGACCGTCCGTGCCCGATGGGGGACCGTCGCCGCGGTCCCCTTCAGCGCGGCCGTCTTCGCGGTGGGGCACGGGATCCCCATCCTGCTGCCCTACATGATCACCCTGGGCCTCGCTCTGGGCCTGCTCCGCGCGTTCCACCGGAACCTGTGGGGCCCGCTCGCCCTGCACGCGACCATCAACTCCATCGCCGCGGCGTCGCTTCTTGCGGTGGTGCTGGGATAGGTCCCGATACGGAGTGCCGCCCACCCACTGAAGCCGGTAGCCCTGCACCTCCCCTATTCACCCGAGTGCGTGGAAGGATCATTCTCCGAAGTCCTCATCCAGGATCCCGTATAGCCCCGGCCCCGGACAGCGGGAAGAGCGGCCCCAACAGCCTGCTACGATCGAGGCCCGCTACAACATCTGGGATATGTGCATAGAAATCTGCCCCGCTGGATGCGTGCGTCGGGGCGGGCACTGGTTGCCTTTCACCTCCTCGAGGGTTCCCGAATGCTGCCCCATCCGCCGAGGCTGCTAGGTCACAACGGTGATCTGCGCGATTCCGGGCGACCCCACCACCGCTCTAAATACCAGCGCCTGCGTTGTCCCAACTTGCGCGGGCCCACCCGAAGGCGGTAGCAGTTCTTCCAAGCGGCACCTCTCGCGTGGCCAAGAAGGCCTGTTCTCCGAAGCAGGAACTCACGCGTCATAACGGGCGCAGGTGCTCGATCGTGACGCGGTGCTGCTCGGTCAGCCGCTGGGCGATCAACGAGCGGTGGCAGGCCTCAGGGTCGCGCTCGACGCAGAGCAGAGCCGTGGTCCCGCGGCTCTGCAGCTCCGACACGATCGGCGTGAGGTCGGCGTTGTCTAGGATCTCGGTGGTGTAGCGGCGCGTGTACTCGGCTGAGAGCTCGCGGCGCGAGCGCTTGCCGACCCCTTGGCGTGCATCCTCAGCGTACTGGAGCTGGCGTAACTCGGTGGTCGGGGCGAGCTCGGGGTGGTGCTCGTAGGCGATCCGGGCCCGGGCGAGGGCCGCCTGCAGCCGGAGTGAGTTCGCCCAGGCGTACATGGGTCCGCGGACACCGCGGCGCTGGCGTACGTCGAGCAGCAGGCGGACGCCCGCGTGCCGCAGTCGTTGCAGGAAGGACTCGCCGTCGAAGCCATAGACGCCGATTGTCACCATTCTGAGCACCGGAAATCACCCACCCGCCTGCTACTCGTGCCGGTTCAACCGGCAGGTAGGATACATTCGCGGAGCTCGGAATCCACCCCCATTCACCTGAGTGCGGTTAAAGGATGTTCTCGGACCTTCGGGATGCGTGACGAGGGGTCACGGCCCTTAGACTAAGTGCGTGGTTACGGAGACCGACCTGGAGCTGGGAGACGGCCGCACGCTGCGCGCGTACGACACATGCGCGGGCGGGGCGGACGACAGGCTCGCCGTCCTCTGGCATCACGGCTCGCTCATCGTCGGCGCGCCCCCCGAGCCCCTCTTCCCCGCAGCGGAGGAGCTCGGCATCCGGTGGGTGTCCTACGAGCGGCCCGGGTACGGCGGATCTACCCCGCGCCCGGACCGGGGCATGGCGTCGGCGGCCGGATACGCCTCCGCCGTCGCTGACGCCTTGGGCATCGACCGGTTCGCGGTCGTGGGATATTCCCACGGCGGTTCGCACGCCGTGGTGTGCGCCGCGCTGCTGCCCGAGCGCGTCCTCGGCGCGGTCATCGTGCGGGAGGAGAGGGTTCCCGAACCAGAGCCCGAGAAGGTCGGCGCTTAGGAGGACGCGCCAACGGGCATTAGGGGCGGAGCGCCGCGGTGACCTCCACCCCTCTTTTGGCGCCGATCATCGCCCAGAA
>CADCUW010000414.1 GCA_902805985.1 uncultured Rubrobacteraceae bacterium | reverse complement strand
CGGGGCGGGGGAGCGGACCATGATCACGGACAGGGGCGCCGGCGAGGCCCTCGGTCCCGAAGACCTCCCCGAGAGGCTCTTTACCGGAGGGCACCTCCACCTCTCCGGCTACACCCTCTCCGGCGGCCGCCGCCGCGAGACTGCCCTCAAAGCCCTGCGCCTCGCCCGTAGGGCGGGCATGACCGTCTCTGTGGACCCATCCTCTGCCCCCCTGCTCGGGTCCATAGGCCCCGACCGCTTCCTGGAGTGGACCCGCGGCGCCGACCTCCTCTTCCCGAACCTGACGGAAGGCGAGACCCTGACCGGCGAGAAGGACCCGGACCGTATACTCGAGAAGCTGCTGCCGCACTACTCCGCCGTCGTCCTCAAGCTCGGCCCGGACGGGGCCTGGTACGCGTACGCTGGCGGGAACCTGCTCAGGGAGCCGGCGGCGCCGGTGGATGTCGTCGAGGATACCACCGGGGCTGGGGACGCGTTCTCGGCGGGGTTTCTGGCCGCGTGGCTGGACGGAGAACCGCCCGAGGAGGCGCTGCGAGGGGGAGCCGCGCTCGCCGCCGCGGCCGTCGAGCGCGTCGGGGCCCGTCCTACGGCGTGACCTCCAGTAGTGCCTATGTCCGCGCTCACAGCCTTTTAGGGTAGATCCGTAGTACCTTGCAGTTCGTAGGTACTTTTGCCAGAACAGCACGGAGAGGTAGAGGGTTTGATCACCAGAAACTTGAAGAGGGAGCGGGGGGTCGCGCGGGTTTTTCTGACGGGCGCCCTCTTGATCCTCGCCACGGCTTGCGGCGGGGAGACGTCGGGGGGTTCGCAGGGACCTTCCGACGGCGGAGCCAGAGAAGAAGCCGCGTCCGGGACACCCGCGGCGGAGGCGACGCAGGCCGGAGGGATGGAAGAAACGACGGCCGCCGAGGCTGAGTCCGGCGAGGCCGCGGAGCTCGCGAAGGCGAAGACGAGCCAGAAGGAGATCCAGAACATGCTCCCCGCCGACGGCAAGCAGCCTGACCCGGCAAGGTCCCTGCCCGAGGACCCGCCGGAGGGCATAGAGGTCTACCCGGCCACCACCAACAAGCTCACGGAGGGGCCCATCGAGTACGACCGAAGCCCGCCGACCAACGGCGAACACGATCCCCTATGGCAGAATTGCGGCGCCTACGAGAGGCCCATAAACGACCGGCACGCCGTCCACAGCCTGGACCACGGGATAGTCTGGATCACCCACGACCCCGGGCTGCCGGCCGGCCAGATCGAGACCCTGCGCGAATACGGGGAGGAGGAGAACGTCATAGTGAGCCCCTACCCGGGCCAGGACGCACCCGTGATCTCCACCTCCTGGAGGGTCCAGTTGGAACTTGACGGCGCCGACGATCCCCGCCTGCGGGAGTTCGTGGACGGGTTCCGAAACTCGGAGATAGCCCCCCTCTCCGGCAACCGCTGCGCTGGCGGCGTCGGCAACCCGGAGATCAAACCCGCCGCATAGGACGACTCGCGGAAGGATCAACCTTCCGCGGACCACCGTAACCCGCTCCTTACGGCGCTCCCGGGACCAGGTCGGTGCGCTGGAGGTTGACCAGCCCGCTCGGGATCCCGAACCGGGTTAGAGCGGACTTCTGGGGCTGGCCGTTCTGCGGGGCTGCTGGTGGGTGGCTCGCCACGCAGATCGTGGGCTGGTTCGTTACGACAGGGTGCTTTGACGGCGGTGCCGGCGGTAGTGCGCCCTCGCCTTCATCACGTTCCCGCAGGCGGCCATCGAGCACCAGCGGCGGGAGCGGTTCTTGCTCGTATCGTAGAAGTGGAGCGTGCATTCGGGGTTCTCGCACCTTTTTATCCGCGATAGGTCGCCGCCTGCGAGGAGCTCGGCCGCGGACTGCGCCACGGGCGAGATCCCACCCGCCGCCCCGCCGCTCTCCGCCACGAAACGTCCCTCGAAACCTTCTCCCGACCGGACCACCTGGGTGTACCCGGGCCGCTCGCGGAGCACGCCGTTGATCTCCTCGATCTCCTCGGGGCGTACCGCCCCTCCCCCGGCGACGCGCTCGATCATGCCCCTCAAGGATTCCCTGAACCCGACCGCCCGCCGGAACTCGCCCTCGCCCCACCTCCCGGGCGCCTCCCCGGCCTCGATGGGACCCAGGATGCCCGCCTCCCGGAGCCACCGCGCCAGATCTCCGGGCCCCCGCAACAGATCCTCCACCACACGCCCGTCCTCCGCGTGCCGGGTGTTGACGAAGTCCACGCACAGGTAACCGCCGACGAAATAGAACCCCGCCCTCGCCTCCCGCTCCAACGCCGCTCTCTCCTCCAAAGATGTCCTCCAAGAAACCCGGCCCGGTTGCCCACAAGCCCGCAAAGATGGAACGACTAAAACTATAACCTCCTAAATTAGTATTGACAAGTTAGCAAGCGTCCCGTACAGTGCCTTTCGTAACCGTCAAAACTTTATATAGAAAGTTAGGCAAAGGATGAAAGCACCGGACGAGAAGGCCGTCACCGAGTTTCCGCCCATGCTCCGTCCCGCGGTCCCGGCCGACACGGGGGCCTTGATCGACCTGGCTATCGCCACGGAGTTGTTTCTCCCGGACGAGGCCGGGTTCCTGCGGGGGGTGTTGGACGACCTCCACGCCGGGCGCTCCGGTGCCGGACACCAGGTCCAGGTGTGGGCCGATGACCGGACGAGCCCGCCGGTCGGGGTGGTGTACTTCGGCCCGAACGCTACGGGCGACCGGACGTGGGACCTCTTGTGGATCGCGGTCGCCCCGGACCGCCAGGGCCGGGGCATAGGCGGTGAGTTGATCCGGTTCGCCGAGGCGCGTATCCGCGAGGCCGGCGGCCGGCTGCTGCTCATAGACACGAGCTCCCTGCCGAGGTTCGACGCGACCCACGCGTTCTACCTCAAGCACGGGTACGCCGAGGTCGCCCGCGTCCCGGACTTCTACTCCGACGGGGACAGCAAGGTGATCTTTGCGAAGCGGGTGGAGGCTTAGCATGATGACGGGCGGGAAGGGCGGCGACGCCCGCCAGAGGCAGGAGGCGTTCGGTGCCGGAGGTCGCCCGACCACGGGTAGCGCCGCTCGGGTGGATCTGGCCATCGTCGGCGCGGGGGCCGCGGGGCTGGCCGCCGCCGAGACCGCCCGCGGCGTGGGACTCGACTTCGCCTTGCTCGAAGCCTCGTCCCGCGTCGGAGGGCGCGCCCACACCGACACCGGGACGTTCGGTTTTCCGTGGGACCGGGGCGCCCACTGGCTCCACTCGGCAAACATCAACCCGTTCACCGGGTTGGCCGACGGCCACGGCTTCCGCTACCGCCGTGATCCCCAGCCGCAACGGCTTCGCCTGGCCGGTACCGGTCGGTGGGCCGACAAGGCGGAGCAAGACGAGGCGATGGGCTTTGTGGAGCGGGGCTATGCGGCCGCCCGGGAGGCCGGGCGCGCGGGCAGAGACGTGGCCTACGGCGAGGTGGTCGAGCGTGAGGACCCCTGGTTCGGCGCGTTCGACGCCGCCGTTGCCGAGGAGTTCGGCGTCAACACGGACCGAGCCTCCACCCTGGACTACGCCTCCTACGAGGACACGGGCCGCAACTGGCCGGTCTGGGACGGATACGGCGCGCTCGTCGTGCGCCACGGCGCCGACCTGCCGGTCTCCCTCTCCACCCCGGTCGAGAGCGTGGATTGGGGCGAAGGAGGGGTGCTGGTTAGGACGCCGCGTGGCGCGTTCTCCGCCGGGGCCGCCATCATGACCGTCTCCACGGGCGTCCTCGCCGAGGGCTCGATCCTCTTCAGCCCCGAGCTGCCGAGGTGGAAGCGCGACGCCGTTGAGGGCCTCCCGATGGGCAAGGTCAACAAGATCGCCGTCCTCTTCGACCGGGCCGTGTTCGGAATCGAAGAAGACAGCTACGTCGTCGTCACCGGCGGCGAGCCCAGGACGCTGACGTTCGAGATCCGCCCGTCCGGGCACAACTTCTCGGTCGGGTACGTGAGCGGGCGCCTCTGCGAGGAGCTGGAAGGGGCTGGCGAGGCCGCAATGGTCGCCTTCGCCCTCGACCACCTCAAGGAGATGTTCGGCGCGGGCATCGGGCGCCACGTCTCGAAGACCGCCTGCACCCTGTGGGGATCGGACCCGCTCGTCCGGGGGGCGTACTCGGCGGCGCTCCCCGGAAAAGCCCACCTCAGGGCCGACCTCGCGTGCCCCGTGGGCGGCGTCCTGTTCTTCGCCGGGGAGGCGGCGTCCACGGGCTCCTTCTCGACCGTGCACGGC
>CADCUW010000413.1 GCA_902805985.1 uncultured Rubrobacteraceae bacterium | reverse complement strand
GGATACGACCGCGAAGACTTCCCGCACTGGTCCGACGCGCAGGAGAACGGCTGGCGCGTCTCGGACAGCGCCTGCGACGTCAGGGAGGCCGCCCTGATCCGGGACGGCGAAGACGTCTCCGTCGGCGAGGGCTGCGACGTAGCGTCGGGACGCTGGCTGGACCCTTACACCACGCAGACCTACACCGACCCACTGGACATAGACATAGACCACCTCGTCCCCCTCGCCAACGCCTACAGGAGCGGGGCTTCAAACTGGGACGAAGCCGAACGCGAGCGCTACGCCAACGATCCCGACAACCTCCTCTCCGTCGAGGACAACGCGAACCAGGAGAAGGGGGACAAGGGCCCAGAGGCGTGGAAGCCTCCGAACAGGGCCATCTGGTGCTCGTACGCGAGGCGTTGGATCGGCGTGAAATCCGGCTACGACCTGACCGTCAACCCGCAGGAGAAGGCTGCCCTGAAGCTGATGCTCTCCGCCTGCAAGAAGAGGTGATGGGTTTCGCCGAAAACGAGTCCCGCTCGACTTTCACCTCCACCACGGGCGGCGTGATGACCGAGGAGGCGGGCGCCGTTACCGGGGAGTTGGAGCTGCTATGCCGGCCCGGGGTCGCCGGGGTCGACGTCCTCGTGCGCTACGCCGGCTCGGACGAATGGTATACGGTCTCGGGCGGCCCGGTACGGGTCCAGGGCGACCCGGAAGATGCGCCGGAACGGGTCGTGAGGCACCTGGGCACGCCGGGTCCCGTTGTCGACGGGAACGAGAAGGCCGTAACGCTGGAAGGGTTTGACGGGACCTGAGGCTACGGCGCTTCAGGCGCCCGCACGAAGACGCGCTTTGTCAGATCCCGCATCCGGTCCACGTAGTGGTCCACCGACCAACCGCGTTCCCTCGTCAGACTTTCCCAGTTGCGGATCGAGAGCATCGTCCAGAGCAGGTCCGCGGCCTCGTCCGTGGACCACCCGGGGACGAGCGTCCCATCGTGCCGGAGCCTCTCGATGATGTCGCGGCAGGCGTCGTACACGACCCGCATCCGGTCGTCCCAGGCAGCCGCAACCGCCTCATCGCTCTCGCGCTCCGCCAGCAGGGCCCTCGCTATGCCGTAGACCTCCGGTATGTAACGGCCCCAGAACTCGACGTACGCCTCCATCCGATCCACCCCGCTGACCGCCGCCCGGTAGGGGCGCAGACGTTCGCCGAGACCGAGGACGTTATCACCGTACCGCACGGTCGCCACCATCAACTCCGCTCTGGAACCGAAGTGGTCGTACACCGCCTGCCTCGAAACCCCCGCCCCTTTGGCAACGTCGCCCATGCGAACGTCCCGGCCGCCACGCTCCACCATCAGCTGCCAGGTCGCTTCCAGGATCCTATCCCGTGTCTTCGGCCCCTTACTTGACATGCCGTAAAGCATAGAGTAACTTTACGGCATGTCAATTTACATTGTGTAAAGTGACGGGGAGGAGAACGATGAAGGTACTGGTCTTTGGGGCGACGGGGAGCGTTGGGCGGCACGTCGTCGAGCAGGGGCTCGCGCGGGGGCACGAGGTCACGGCGTTCGTACGGGATTCGTCCGGGGTGGACGTTGAGCACGGGGGGTTGACGGTCTTTCGGGGCGACGTCCTGGATGGGGCTTCGGTGGAGCGGGCGGTGCGGGATCAGGAGGCCGTGTTGTGCTCTATCGGCGCGGGCAGAAAGGGGAGGGTCCGTTCGGAGGGGACGCGGAACATAGTCCGGGCGATGGAGGAGACCGGCGTGCGGCGTCTCGTCTGCCAGACCACGCTCGGTGCCGGCGAGAGCCGGGGCAACCTCGACTTCTTCTGGAAGCACGTCATGTTCGGGCTCTTGCTGCGGGATGCCTTCGCAGACCACGAGCAGCAGGAGGTCTACGTCAGGGAGAGCACCCTGGATTGGACGATAGTCCGTCCGGCGGCCTTCACCGACGGGGAGCGCACAGGCGAGTACCGGCACGGCTTCCCGTCCACCAAGAAGGGTTTGAAGCTCAAGATCTCACGCGCCGACGTCGCCGGGTTCATGCTGGACCAACTGACGGACGGCACCCACCTCCGCCAGACGCCGGGGCTCTCTTACTGAGCCCGCGACCAGGAACCGCGACGACCGGAGGAGAAGGAGCATGACACGGAGACCGTACCCCAGCCGGACCATACGGAGCATCACCCTTGCCTGCGCGGCCCTCACAACAGGCCTCATGGCCGGCATCTTCTACGCCTACGCGGTCTCCGTCAACCTCGGGCTCGCGGAGCAGCCAGACGCCTCGTATATCGCGACCATGAACGAGATCAACGAGAAGATACAGAACCCCCTCTTCTTCCCGGGCTTCTTCGGGGCCATCATATTCCCTATCATCGCGCTCGTCGTCCACCTCCCCCATCGGCGGTCGGGCCGTTTCCGACTGATCTTCCTGGCCTGCGCGCTCTACTTCAGTGGCAGCTTTCTGGTGACGGTGGTGGCCAACATTCCCTTGAACGAGGAGCTGGCACTCGTTGCCACCGACGCGCCCGCGGACGAGCTGGCACGCGCGAGGGCCGCCTACGAGGGACCGTGGAACTTCTGGAACGGCGTGCGCAGCATCTTCTCCATCGTGGCGTTCGCGGCCATTGTCGGGGCCTGCCTGCTGCGCGAAGATCCCGGAGCACGGTGAACGGCGGGTTCGGAAGCTTTACCGGCGGCCGTGGCGGGTAAGCAGACACCGGTGGAAGGCTTTGAGTCGGAGGATGCCGTGCTGCTCGAAGGGTCATGCCATTGCGGATCGGTCCGGTTTCGGGTCGAGTCCGACACGTTCTATCCCTACCAGGCGTGCTACTGCTCGATCTGCCGCAAGACGGCGGGGGGTGGAGGGTACGCCATCAACCTCGGGGCGGATGCCGGCACGCTG
Organism: uncultured Rubrobacteraceae bacterium; assembly: GCA_902805985.1. Classification (GTDB taxonomy): domain Bacteria; phylum Actinomycetota; class Rubrobacteria; order Rubrobacterales; family Rubrobacteraceae; genus Rubrobacter_D. Next base: position 1,358 of record CADCUW010000413.1, on the reverse strand, counting down.
GAGATCGAGGGCAGTGAAAACCTCTCCGTCTACGAGGCGACCTCCCAGGACCGCGGCGCGCCGGAGCGGAACTTCTGCGGGCGCTGCGGCAGCTATCTGTGGCTCTTCAACCCTATGTGGCCCGACCTGGTCCACCCCTTCGCCTCGGCGATAGACACGCCGCTCCCGAAGCCCCCGGAGCACGTCCGGCTCATGCTGAACTACGCGGCGCCGTGGTGCGAGATCCCGCCCGGCGAGGACGAGCGGCACTTCCCCGAGTACCCGGAGGAGTCCCTGGAAGAGTGGCACCGCCGCCATGGCCTGCCGTAGCACGCGGTTACGGTCCCGCTTTCGAAGCCGCCGGCGCTAGCTGAGGTTCGCGCCCGCTTTGACAGAGCGAGGCGCCCGCGTGTTCGAGCGCCTCTTGGGTCGCGGTGTGGGTGGGGTTGCGTAGACCGTAGTCGCCCACGCTTATGGTATCCGCGATTCCGTCCTCCTCCGTGCGGGGTGAAAACAACGGAAATCCAGGATGGCACACCCTGGTGGATCACTCTATGGTGAACGCCACCCGCTCGCAGTCGTCCGCGACGCGGTCGTTCTCGCCGATGGAGGCGAAGTCGCGGCCGGCGCCGCAGAAGACGAAGTTTCGTCTCCCGTCGAAGGCGCCGCTGTAGATCTTGTCCCTCCCGGGGCCGCCGCGCAGCTCATCAGCGCCCCTGCCGCCGGAGAGCCGGTCGCCGTCCTCGTCTCCGGAGAGCGTGTCGTTGTCGCCGTAGCCGCGGATGATGTCGTCGCCGCCCAGGCCGTTTATCTCGTTGTCGCAGCGGTCGCCCGTCAGCGTGTTGGGGCGGTCGTCGCCGCTGTAGGAGCTCGCGCACCCCATCCTCGCCAGCGCGGCCGGAACAAACAGGGCCAGCAAGACCGCCGCAGCAACCAGGACCATCGTCACCCGTCTCATCTCGTTCCTCCTCTCAGGGCAGAGAACCTCCGCCGGAGCGTATCGACAGGACCTATGATCGCCCGTGCCGGAGGGGCACGCATCACCCGAATGGCTGATCGACCGCATCCGCGGGTATGATCTTCGGCGGTCTCGAACCCGGCCTTCCGCGCGCTTCGCCGGCCCTTGGTAGAATCGTCGAAGGATGATGCAAGAGCTCTACAAGGAGATCATTCTCGACCACTTCAGGCGCCCGCGTCACAGGCGCGAGATCGAGGACGCCGAGATCGAGGAGCACCTGAACAACCCCCTGTGCGGCGACGAGGTGACGGTCTACGCCAACCTCCGGGACGACGAATTGGAGATCGCCTTTACCGGGCGCGGTTGCGCCATCTCGCAGGCGTCGGCCTCGATGCTGGCCGAGCGCCTCGCGGGCAAGAGC
>CADCUW010000412.1 GCA_902805985.1 uncultured Rubrobacteraceae bacterium | reverse complement strand
TGCCGCTCGGGGCGACCCACGTCCTCGACGCGGGCCGGCGCGTCGTAAGGGAGCGGGGAGAAGAAGGGCTCGCGAAGGTGGCGAAGGTCCACTTCGCGACGACGAAGCGCGTAATCGGAAGAGACAACAACGGAGGAATCGCGTGATAGATCTTCGCAGCGATACGGTAACGCGGCCGACGGAGGGTATGCGGCGGGCCATGATGGAGGCGCCCCTTGGGGACGACGTCTTCGGGGAGGACCCGACCGTCAATCGGCTGGAGGAGTACGTCGCAGAGATGCTCGGCAAGGAGGCGGCCATCTACGCGCCGTCGGGGACGATGACCAACCAGATCGGGGTCTACGTCAACACCGGCAGGGCCGAAGAGGTCCTGATCCACGAGGGCGCCCACGTCTTCGTCTACGAGGGCGGCGCCCCGGCCCTGCTCTCATCCGTTCAGCTGCGTACCCTCCCCGGAGAGGGCGGCGTCCTCGACCCCGAGACCGTCCGTAAGGCGATACGGCCCGAGAACGTCCACTTCCCGCGCTCGCGCCTGCTCTGCCTGGAGAACACCCACAACACCGCCGGCGGCAAGGTCTACCCGCTCGAAGACTTTGCCGCCGCCGCCAGCGTGGCGCGGGAGGGCGGCCTGAAGGTCCACCTCGACGGCGCCAGGCTCTTCAACGCCCAGGCCGCCACCGGCATCCCGGCCCGCGAGTGGTGCGAGCACGTGGACACCGTCTCCGTCTGCTCCTCCAAGGGCCTCGGCGCCCCCGTAGGCTCCCTCCTCGCCGGCAGCGAGGAGGCCATCTTCGAGGCCCGCCGCGCCCGCAAGGCCTTCGGGGGCGGCATGCGGCAGGCCGGCGTCATCGCCGCCGCCTCCCTCTACGCCTTCGAGCACCACCAGGAACGGCTCACCGAAGACCACGAACGCGCCCGTACCCTCGCCGATAGGTTGAGGGAGGTGGGCTGCGAGGTGGCGACCCCCGAGACGAACCTGGTGCTCGTTAAGGTCGAGCGGCCCGAAGCGTTTCTCGAAGCCCTCGCCCGCGAGGGCGTCCTCGCCACCCCGGGCAAGCCAGGCTACGTTCGCCTCTGCACCCACCTCGACGTGGGCGACGCGGACATAGAAGCGGCCGTCGAGGCCGCCGCCAGGATCACAGCCCTCCAGCGATGAGCCCCGTCGAGGTTTGGCCGGTCCCCAACACGGACCTCCGGGAGCCCCTGCGCCTGCTCGAAGAATGGCTCAGGGAAGGCGAACCCGTCCCCGACGGGTTCCTCCGGGAGATGCGGCATCAGGTCGACGCCGGCCACCTCGAGTTCCTCGCCGGCCACCTCGAAGGCCGGATGGTGGGCGTCCTAGTCCTCGCCTTCCGCCCCAACGTCTCTTTAGGCTCCACCTTCGCCAGCATCGAAGACCTCTACGTCCATCCCGGGTCCAGACGAGAGGGCGTGGGCGGAGCCCTCCTGCAAGCTGCGGACGACCGTTGCAGAAGTCGCGGCATCTCTTACCTTGAAGCACAGGTAGAAGAAAACGACGCGGAGACTCTGTACGCGGCTTCCGGTTACGAGCCGGAGCCCGACGTGCGGGTCTTTTCAAGATCTCTGACGATCGACGGTGGCGACGCTGGAAAACCTGGAACCTAGAACCTCAAAACCTACTCGAACTCCAGCACCTCGTACACCGAGATCTCCCGAAACCCAAGATCCTCGTAGAACTTGCGTCCCCGCCCGTTGGCCGCGGCGACTTGCAGGGAGACGCCGTTCGCTCTTTTTTGTCTCGCCCACCCTTCGACGCTGGCGATGAGGGCGCGGCCTATGCCGCGGTTGCGGTGGCCGGGGTCCACGAAGACGTCGTCAACGGAGGCCCAGGTCTTCGGGAGGAATGTCGGGGAGCCCTCGCGCAGCTCACCCGAGATGAAGCCGACGATCCGGTCCCCGACCGTCGCGACGAAGACGAAAGCGTAGCTGTTGCGGGCGAGGTCGGCCAAAAAGCGGCGCATGGTCTTCTCGGCATCTGGGGCCGTGGCGTAGACGGGGTCGTGGGACGTGTGCTCTTCGGCGCTCTGCATCCACAGACGGGCGGCTGCCTCCGCGTCCTCCCGGCGGCCCGCTCGGATGGCGAAATCCTGGCTCTCCATCCGACAATCCTAACCCATGAGGTTCGGCGGGTGGGGTATGATCCCCGCGACGGCGGAGAGGGGACCAGGCACGGAGCGCAGCGCCACCAACAAGGGCGGCAGGTTCTGGGAGATCGACGCCGCGCGCGGCGTCGCCATCCTCATGATGGTCGTCTACCACTTCACCTTCGACCTCTACGCCTTCGGCGGCTACGACGTGGACGCCGTGAGCGGCTTCTGGGCCCGCTTCGCCGACGCGACCGCGAGCCTCTTCCTGTTCCTCGTCGGGGTCTCGCTCGCCATCAGTAGCAAGAGGGGCGGGGGAGGGTTCCGGAGGTACCTGCTGCGGGGACTCAGGATCTTCGGCTACGGGATGCTGCTCACGGCGGTCTTCCTCGTCTTCGGCATGGGAATAGTCGCGTTCGGGATACTGCACCTGATCGGGGTCTCCATCGTCCTCTCCTACCCCTTCCTGAAGCTCAGGTTCGCGAACTTCGTGCTTGGCGCCGCGATCTTCGCCGCCGGACTATCTTTGCAGGCCGGTGACCCGACCGGGAGCGCCTGGCTCCTGCCGTTCGGGGTCGTACCGGAGGGATGGGCCATGCCGGACTACAGGCCGCTGTTGCCGTGGTTCGGGGTGGTCCTGGTCGGGATTTTCTTCGGGAACACGGTCTACGGCGACGGGAGACGGCCCGGGGGGATACCGGATCGCGCTCCCGTACCTGCCCGGCCGTTGCTTCCGCTGGGCAGGAACTCGCTTGCGATCTACCTCGTACACCAGCCGGTGATGATCGTCCTCCTCGCCGCGCTAGGTGTGGTGGATCTGAACCTTTCCTAGGGCGCCGGGTTTCCTTTTCGCGCCGGCGCGGGTAAAGTGAATGGGCCACGGCCGCGTTGGAGGAGGTGCGAGAGGAGAGATTTTTCAGAGGTACGGCCGGTAGGCCCGACTGAAGGTTCGGGGCTTGCGGGACGGAGAGAACAAAAACAAGCGCCAGGGCTCCCGAGCAGCAAGTTTTTCAAGGCGGGAGTCGACGAGGGAGACGTTCATCGAGTTTTTCGGCGGGTGCGTCTCGGCTTCGGGCGGTCGATAGGGCGGCGACAAAATCCGGTGGTGACACCGGGGACAAAACGCCGTTCGGCCCGGGTGGGACCCTGACGGTCCTGCCACTCTCTCTTCGCCCCAATTGACTTTAATTTGCGGAAGACTGGGAGGTACGCCCGTGTGCGGTATCGTGGGTTACGTCGGTAAGGAGCGTTGCGTTGAGGTGCTCATGCAAGGCCTCGGGCATCTGGAGTATCGCGGTTACGACTCGGCGGGGCTCGCCCTGCACGAGGGGAGCGCCATAGAGTCCATCCGGGAGGTCGGCAGGCTGGAGAACCTCGGTAGGGCCGTCGCCGCCCAGAACGGCCACATCTCCCACATGCGGACCGGCATCGGGCACACCCGCTGGGCCACCCACGGCCGCCCGAGCCAGGAGAACGCCCACCCCCAGGTCGGGGGCGACGGTTCCGTGGCCGTAGTCCACAACGGCATCATCGAGAACTTCGCCGAGCTAAAGGAGGAGCTCGTAGGGCGCGGCGTCCGGTTCAGCTCGGAGACGGACACCGAGGTAATGGCGCACCTGCTCGCAGAGAAGGTAGAGGCCGGGGAGCCGCTACGCGAGGCGCTCACTGCGGTGCTCGGCAGGCTGGAGGGCTCGTTCGCCGTCGCGGCGGTCAGCGCCCGCGAGCCCGGCGTCGTCGTGGCGGCCCGCCACCAGAGCCCGCTGGTCGTCGGGCTCGGGGAGGGGGAGAACTTCCTGGCGAGCGCCGTGCAGGCGCTGCTCGGGGAGACGCGCGAGTTCCTCGTCGTGGAGAACGGGGAGGTCGTCGAGGTCACGGAGGCCTCGGTTCGCATCTTTACCCAGGATGGGGAGCCGGTGGAGCGGGAGCCCTTCGAGGTGGACTGGGACGCCGAGGCCGTCGAGCTTGGCATCTACGAGGACTTCATGATGAAGGAGATCCACGAGCAGCCAGAGGCCCTGCGGGCGACCCTCTCGGGCCGCCTCGACGCGGACGGTCGGGTTGACCTCTCGGAGATGGACCTTGACCTTGCGGGCGTGGACCGCATCGTCGTCGTGGCCTGCGGCACGGCGCTTCACGCCGGGCTCCTCGGCAAGGGCCTCATCGAGCGCCTCGCCCGCGTCCCCGTCGAGGTCGCCGTCGCCAGCGAGTATCGCTACTCGGACCCCATCGGGGACGAGAACACCCTCGTCGTCGCCATAAGCCAGAGCGGGGAGACCACCGACACGCTCGCGGCTGTGGGGACGGCCAAAGCGTTCGGCGGCAAGGTGCTGGCCGTAACCAACACGCGGGGCTCGCTCATCACGCGCGAGGCCGACGCCGTGTTGCTCACGCAGGCGGGGCCCGAGATCTGCGTCGCCTCGACCAAGGCGTTCGCCGCCCAGGTCGCCGTCCTCGACCTTCTCGCCCTGGACCTCGCCCGCGTCAAGGGGACCGCCGAGGAGGACGAGCTGCACTCCCTGGGCCGGGACCTCAGGCGGGCGCCGGAGAAGGTGGCCGCCACCCTCGCATTGCTGGAGGGGAAGATCGGGGACGCCGCCGGACTCTTCGAGGACGCGCGGTGCTCGCTCTTTCTCGGGCGCGGGCCCGCGTTCCCGGCCGCGCTCGAAGGCGCGCTAAAGCTGAAGGAGATAAGCTACATCCCCTCAGAGGGCTACGCCGCCGGCGAGATGAAGCACGGCCCGATAGCCCTCGTGGACGAGCAGTGCCCGGTCATCGCCATCCTCGGCGAGGGCGTGCTGCGCGAGAAGACGCTCTCCAACGTCGAGGAGACTGCGGCGAGGGGCGCGAACGTCATCGCCATAGCCCGCGAGGACGACGCGGCGGCGGCCCGGGTGGGCCGCGTCGCCCTCTCCGTACCCGACGCGCCGGAGATACTCCGGCCCCTCGTCTGGACCGTGCCCCTGCAGCTCCTCGCCCACGACGTCGCCACCGACCGCGGCCTCGACGTGGACAAGCCCCGCAACCTCGCGAAGAGCGTCACGGTCGAGTAGACGGCGTTATCCCCGGGGCGTCGGCCAGGTCCCGTTATTCGGGGGTTACAGGGCCGCTGTGGGGCCGTTCGCGTCGGTACCGGCTCCTAAGGTGACCGCGTCCTCGAAGGTCATGGACAGTCCCTGCTCGCGCAGCTCCTCGAACGCCGCGTCGCCCAAAGAGGCGCGGGCCTCCGAGGAGGCGCGTTCCTTCAGGGAGGGGTCGGGGGCGTAGAAGTTGTAGACGGGGGCGCCGACCTCCCGCAGGGACTCCTCGGCCGCGCCGATCAAGACCGCCGAGCGTTCCGCCTCTCCGCGCAGCGCGGCGACCGCCGAGAGCGCGTCCAGGAAGTGCGCGAGGTTCGCCCTGTCCTTGGTGTGCCCGGAGAGTCTCACGCCCTCCTCTAGCGTGGTGGCGGCGAGCCCGAGGTCGCCGCGCGAGATTGCTAGCTGGGCCAGGTTGTAGAGGCCCACGTAGGTGCAGAGGGTGTCCCCGCGGGACCGGGCCGAGCTCAGCCCCTCCTCGATCTCCCGCTCGGCCCGCTCAGCGTCGCCACGGAGAAGGGAGGTCGTTCCGATCCACACGCGTGCCAACGAGGAGAGCGGGTCCCTGCACTCTTCCAGAAGCGGCAGGGCCTCGCCGAATCGCGCCGCCGCCGCTTCATGGTCCCCGCGGGCCAGCCTGGCGAGCCCCAGGCCCGACCTGCAGTAGCTCTCGCCGATCCTGTCGCCTCCCTCCAGGGAGACGGAGAGGCCCGCGCTCCAGCGCTCCTCGGCCGGGGCGTGGTCGTTGGCCGCGTAGAACATCGCCGCGGAGACGGAGAGCACCCTGGCGCGCCAGGCGGGCGGAAGGTCGCACCCGAGCGCCGCCTCGGACCATCGGCGACCCTCCCCGTGGTGGCCGCGGGCCCACCAGAAGAGCCATAGCGCGTAGCAGAACCTCCCCGCGGTCTCCGCCCCCGAATCGATCGTCCACGCAAGGGCGGCGCGCAGGTTGCCGTTCTCGCGCTCGAGCCTCTCCAGCCACTCTCCCTGGCCGGGGCCCCAGAGCTCCACGCCCGCCCGCTCGGCCAGGGCGAGGTAGTAGGCCGCGTGTCGACCGCGCGTCTCCCCTTCCTCGCCGCCCTCGACCAGCTTCTCCAGGGCATATTGTCTGACCGGCTCGAGCATCCTGAAGCGGGTGCCATCATCGCCCCCGTTCGGGTCAACCGTCACCAGTGACTGCTCCACCAGGGTACCGAGGTGGTCGATCACCGCCCCGGCGTCGACGTCCCCCGCCGCGTTGAACCCCGCCCCCACGGCCTCGGCCGCCGGAAGCGAGAAGCCCCCGACGAACACGGAGAGACGCCCGAGCAGTCGCCTCTCCTGCTCGCCGAGCAGCCCGAAGCTCCAGTCCAGCGTCGCCCGCATCGTGCGCTGCCTCTCCGGCAGGTCGCGCCCCCAGGTGGTCGAGAGCGCCCGGTCCAGGCGCGAGAGAAGTGTCGCAGGGTCGAGGAACTTCGTCTTCGCCGCCGCGAGCTCCAGCGCCAGCGGCAGCCCCGCCAGCCGCCAGCAGATCGCCGCCACGTCCGCCGCGTTCTGCCGGGTCAGGCGGAACCCGGACGAGGTCGCCCGCGCCCGCTCGACGAAGAGCGTTCCTGCGGGCGAGCCCGTGACCTCCCCCTCGGAGGGCGAGCGGGTCGTGGGCGGCAGCGCGAGCGGGGGGACGGGGTACTCGATCTCCCCCCGCACCCTCAACGGGGCTCGGCTGGTGGCCAGCACCGTCAGGCCCGGGCAGACCTCTACCAGCCCCGCAAGCTCCGGTGCCGCCGCCAGCAGGTGCTCGAGGTTATCCAGGACGAGCAGGAATTCCTTCTCCCTCAGGTGCCCGGCGAGTGCCTCGTACGGGGTCAGGCCGTCCGGTATGGCCGCGCCGAGCGAGCCGAGCACCGCCTGGGCCACGAGCGCCGGGTCTTCGATCGGGGCGAGACTGACGAAGGCGACGCCGTCGGAGAAGCGCCCGGAGGTCAGCGAGGCCCGCGCCGCTTCGACGGCGAGGCGGGTCTTGCCGACCCCGCCGGTGCCGGTGAGCGTGAGGAGCCGCGCCTCGGGTTGCGCCAGCAGGCCCGCGACCTCCCCGAGCTCCCGACCGCGCCCCACGAGCGACGTCGCCGGGTACGGCAGCGCCGTCGATGACGCGGTCGGCGGGTCGGCCGCAGGCGGCTTCTCCGGGGCCCGCCCGGCGGCCTCCGGCCGCCCGGGCACGGCGGCGAGAAGCGAGGCCCGCCCCTCCTCGCCGAGCCCGAGGCCGTCGGCCAAAGCCCTCACCGTGTGCGGGTAGGGGCGCCTCCTCTGTCCGCGCTCCAGGGCGCCGACGGCGTTTGGGGAGAGGCCCGCCCTCTCTGCCAACTCCTCCTGGGTGAGCCCGGCCGCCGTCCTAAGCTCCCGCAGGCGCCCGGCGAACGCCCCGGGTGCTTCCTTCTCGAACTCTCGCCTCTCCATGCGGGAGAGGATACCAACCGGACCCGGAATCCTCACGCGGCATCCGTACGGCGCCCACACGCCGCAACTACACCGCCGAGCGTGTGGGCGCTGTGGGTGTTCGACCGTCGCCCGCGGCGGCAGACTCTTCACGCAGAGCCACTCAGAGCAGAGGAGGACGGAAATGTTCACGAGCATCGAGATCTCCCTGGTACGCGAGCGCAACGAGCGCCTGCTGCAGGAGATCAACGCCGACCGAACTGGGCGACGCCCGGATCGCGAGCCCCGGACCCGACGCCGGACCGCCCGAGGCTTCCGGCCGCGAAGGGGGGCACTTGGGGACACCGACCTCGACAGCTTCGCGAACTGCGAGAGGTTCGTCAGGTAACCCCACGGCGCAAGAGCGCCAACCGGAGGGGCGGGGATTCGGTTTCCTCGCCCCTCCACCGTATTCCCAGGTGGCAGGTAGGCGGCTAAGAGAGGAGCGGCGGGTATGAAGAACATGGGACACGAGGCGCGGGTAGGCCGGACGCGGCGGTCCGGGAAGATGAGGATGGCGGTGGTGCTCGCGCTGCTGGGCTGGTCGCTTCTCTTTGGAGCCGGGCCCGCCCACGCGGCCGACTTCGGGGTAACGAACACGGGCGACGGCGGGCCCGGCTCCCTGCGCCAGGCGATCCTCGACGCCAACGCCCGGAGCGGGGCGGACAGGATCTCGTTCGCCATACCCGGTGAGGGGGTTAAGACCATCTCGCCAGCCTCCGCCCTGCCGACGATCACCGACCCCGTGACCATCGACGGCTACACCCAGCCCGGGGCTGTCCCCAACACCAATGGTCCAGGACGGGGCGACAACGCCCAGCTCAAGGTCGAGCTAAACGGCGCGGCCGCCGGGGCCGAGGTCTCCGGGCTGAAGATCTCTACGACCGACAGCACGGTCAAGGGGTTGGTGATCAACCGCTTCAGCGAGTACGGGGTACGGATCGGCGGTGATGGCGGCCACGCCGTCGAGGGCTACTTTATCGGCACCGACGCCGCCGGCCGCGCCGACCTCGGCCACGGTTACAGCGGCGTGATCGTGAACACCTATTCGGGGACCTCCGCCAACACCGTGGGCGGCACGACCCCGGCCGCGCGCAACGTGATCTCCGGCAACGGCAGCGGGGGAGGCGCGGTCTGGATACATACCAGCACCCCGGGGAACCTGGTGCAGGGCAACTTTATCGGCACCGACGCCACGGGCACCGCAGATCTGGGCAACTCGGGGCACGGCGTGCACGTCCGCTACGGGACCGGCAACGTCATCGGCGGGACGACGCCCGAGGCACGCAACGTCATCTCCGGCAACGGGGTCAACGGCGTCGTCTTCGACAACGGTAGCGCGGGGGGACGCATCGAGAACAACTCCGTGCGCGGCAACTACGTCGGCACCGACGTGACCGGCACTCGCCCCTTAGGCAACTCCGGCAACGGGGTGGTCCTCGACGGCCGCTGCGGCACCGTCAGGGACCACACCGTGGGCGGGACGGGCCCCGGTGAGGGGAACGTCATCGCCCACAACAGTTTGGCCGGCGTCGCCGTCGTCGCGGAGCCCTGCTTTATCTCGGGGTTCGGTTCCGCGGCCTTTGGGAACCGCGTCCTCGGCAACTCCATCCACGCCAACGGCGGGCTCGGGATCGACCTCGGTGCGACCGGGGCGGCCGGCAACGATCCGGGCGACGCGGACTCGGGCTCCAACGGTCAGCAGAACTCCCCGACGCTGGCCTCGGCCTCGCGCTCCGGCGGCGCCACGACGGTAGAGGGCGCGTTCGACGGTGCCCCGAACAGCCCGCTCACCGTCCAGTACTTTGCCGGCCCGGAGGGAGATCCCTCGGGCCGCGGCGAGGGCGAGACGTTCCTGGGCGAGCGGGTCGTGACCACCGACGCAAGCGGACGCGCGGCCTTCTCCTTCGCCACCCCGGACGCCCGCGTGGGCGACCTCGTGACCGCGACCGCCACCGGGCCCGACGGAACCTTGGAGTTCTCCGAAGCCATCGTCGTCGCGGACGTCACCGCGCCCGAGCCGCCGGTGATCACCTCCCCGGACGATGACTCCTACGACATCGACGGCGAGATCCCCCTCTCCGGCACGGCCGAGGCCGGCTCCACGGTCGGGATCTTCGAGGGCGCGGTCCTGAAGGGGACCGCGAAGACGGACGCGCAGGGAGACTGGAGCGAGTCGCTGGGCGGCGTGCCCGAGGGTGCCCACACCTACACCGCCAGGGCCACCGACACCGCGAACAACACCTCGACCGCCTCCGACCCGAAGACCGTCACGGTCGACACCACGAAGCCGGAGGTCATCACCGCCGGCCCGGCGGCCAGGGCAGCGGGGACCTCGCCCGGCTCCAACGTCACGGCGGTCTTCTCCGAGATGATGAGGCCGGGCACCATCGACAGGACCACCTTCAAGCTCGTCAGGAAGGGCACGACCAGGGCCGTCCCGGCTGAGGTGACCTATAACGCCGCCACCAGGAAGGCGGTCCTGGACCCCGCCAGAGACCTCAAACGGGGCGCCGTCTACTGGGCCACGGTGACCAAGAGGGTCGAAGACCTGGCGGGCAACGCGCTGGACCAGGACCCGAACCGCGCCGGCGCGCAGCAGAAGGCGTGGTCCTTCACCGTGAAGGAGTAGCGCCTCGAACGCCAGGTCGTAGGTCAGAACGCACTCCCGCGTGGCGCACCTGGGACTACGACGGAGATGGAGGGCGCCCGGAGGCAACTGACGGGCGCCGGGTGCAAGGTTACGAGAGAGGGAGGAAGATCATGAGAGGAACGACGGTATCCACGGCGGCGGGCGGTTGGCGGCTCGGTGTGGTCGTGCTCGCGGCGCTGGCGGCGGGGCTCCTGGGGGTCCTGCTCGCGCAGGGGCCGGCCCGGGCCCACGACCACCTCGTGCCGGAGACGGCCCTGAAAAAGGGAGACCGGGGCCTGCAGTCGGGAACCAGGGTGATGGAGTCGAGCTGGAGACGGCCGTCAGGCGACCTGTGCGAGCTCGAGACCACGTTCTACAGGACGCGCTTCCCTGAGACGGACAGCGTGGCGGCGGGGGCGAGGCTGCGGGTGCGGACCTTCAAGGCCCAGAGGCCCGACTCGTTCGAGATCGCCGCCTACCGGGCCGTGGACGCGGAGGGGAGGCCCGTCGGCGAGGGAAGGCTGCTGGGCAGGACGCTCGAGCGCGTGGTCGAGAACGGCAGGACGGTAGCCTGGGACGCCGTGTTCTCCGTTAAAAACCCGGGGAGGGACTACTACCTCATAAGCGAGGGACACTGGCAGGACAGGGAGGGCTGTGGGGACGACCAGTACGCCTCCTGGAGCTTCCACGTCAAGACCCGGGCCTGAAAGCTACGGCCTCCAGAGGCATCCCGGGAGGCAGATTGGGGCCCCGGGCCCTACGGTCCAGGCCCCTCCGGCGCGCGGGCCCCCGGGAGCGCGTACCGGATGGCCTCTTCGAAGGACATCCCGCGTCCCCGCCCCCGCGCCTCCTCGAAAGCGGCGTCGCCGAGGGCCGCTCGCGCCCCGGCCGCGGTCTGGTCCCGCAGCGCGGGGGCCGGCACGTAGTAGTTGTAGACGGGGGCGCCCGCTTCATGAGAGAGCCTCTCCGCCGCGCCCGAGAGCGTCGCCGAGCGTGGCGCGTCGCCGTTCATCCCCGCCACCACGGCGAGTCCCTCCAGGAAGTGCGCCAGGTTCGCCCGGTCCCCCATCTCCTCGGAGAGCGCGACGCCCTCCTCGAACATGCGGGTGGCGAGTTCGTGGTCTCCGCGCCCCGCGGCGAGCTGGGCCAGGTTGTAGAGCGCGTTGTAGGTGCCGAGCCTGTCGCCGCCCTCCCGCGCCAGCGAGAGACCCTCCTCGAACGCGGCGACGGCCCGGTCGCGGTCGCCCGCGAGGAGCAGCACCGTGCCCATCCACACGCGCAGTATCGGCAACATCCCCCTCTCGCCGCTGCGGACGAAGAGCGGGAGGGCCGCCTCGAAGTGGGCCGTCGCCACCCCGAGGTCGCCCCGGCCCAGCGCCTCCAGGCCCAGGCCGCACGTGGCGTAGGCCTCGCAGAGCTCGTCGCCGACCCTCCGGGAGAGCTCCAGGGCCTCCCGGGAGTACCGGGCGCACGCCTCGGAGTCGCCCTGCGTGTAGGCCATGGCGTTCCCGACCTGGACGACCCTCGCCCGCAGGCCGGGCGGAAGGTCCCGGCCCATAAGCGCCTCCATCGAGCGGCGTCCCTCCTCCTGGTGGCCCCTGAGCCACCAGAAGACCCACAGCGCCCAGCCGAGGCGGGCGGCGACCTCGGCCTCGCCCCCTGAGACGGCCCAGGACATGGCCGCCCGCAGGTTGCCGTTCTCCCGCTCGAGGTTCTCAAGCCACCCGACCTGCGCCGGCCCCCTGAGCTCCGCGGCGGCGCGTTCGGCCAGCGAGAGAAAGTAGACCGCATGCCGCCGTCGCGCCCCCTCGGCCTCCCCGCCCTCCTCCGCCCTCTCGAGCGCGTACTGCCTGACGGGCTCGAGCATCCCGTAGCACACCCCGCCACCCGCGTCCGTCCCCGCCGTCAGCAGCGATTGCTCGACGAGGCTCCCAACGAGGTCGAGGACGTCCTCGCCGTCGATCCGGCCGGCCGCGTCAGGCCCGGCGCCCACGTCCTCTGCTGCCGGGAGCGTGAAGCCCCCGGCGAAGACCGAGAGCCGGCCGAACAGCGTGCGTTCCGTCCCCGAGAGCAGGCCGTGGCTCCAGTCGAGGGTGGCCCGCAGCGTCCTCTGGCGCTCCGGCAGGTCGCGGGCCCAGCTCGTCGCGAGCGCCCGGTCGAGGCGGGAGAGCAGCGCCGCGGGGTCGAGGAACCGGACCTTCGCCGCCGCGAGCTCGATGGCGAGCGGCAGCCCCGCGAGTCGCCGGCAGATCGCCGCCACGGCGCCAGCGTTGCCCTCGGTGATGGTGAACTGGGGCGAGGTCGCGAGGGCCCGCTCCAGAAAGAGCCTGCCGGATGGCGAGGCGGCGACCTCCCCTCTGGTCGGGACCCGGCCGTTGGGTGGCAGGGCTAAAGGTGGCACAGGGTACTCCCTCTCTCCCCTGACGCCCAGCGGCGCGCGGCTGGTGGCGAGCACGCTCAGGCCGGGGCAGGCCTCGATCAGGCCGGACACCTCGGGCGCCGCCCCGAGGACGTGCTCGAAGTTGTCGAGCACGAGCAGCATCCGCTTTGGCCGCAGGTAATCTTCCAAGGTCCCGCGCGCCGTCCGCCCCTCCGCCTCCCTCAAGCCCAGCACCCTGGCCACGGTCGGCACGACGAGGGCGGGGTCCCCGAGCAGGGCCAGCTCGACGAACGCCGCCCCGTCCGCGAACCGCCCCTGCGCCCCCCGCGCGGCCTCCACGGCGAGGCGAGTCTTGCCGACGCCGCCTATCCCCGTGAGCGTGAGCAGCCGGGTGTCGTGTCGGGCTATGAGGTCCCCCGTCTCGTCGAGCTCGCGCCCGCGTCCGACGAGCGGGGTGCCGGGGCGGGGCAGCGCAGAGGCCGGGGCCGTACTCACGGCGCGTCCCCCGGCGTCGGCGTCGCGGGAGGGGGCCGCTTCGTCCCGCCCGGGGACGGCCGCCAGCAACGAGGCCCGCCCCTCCTCACCGAGCCCGAGGCCGTCGGCCAAAGCCCTCACCGTGTGCGGGTAGGGGCGCCTCCTCTGCCCGCGCTCCAGGGCGCCGACGGCGTTTGGGGAGAGGCCCGCCCTCCCTGCCAACTCCTCCTGGGTGAGCCCGGCCGCCGTCCTAAGCTCCCGCAAGAGGTCGCCGAAGGACGCCTCCCCGCGCCCGAACCCGTCCGTCGTCGCCCGTCCAGCCACGTCCGGAGGATATCAGGA
>CADCUW010000411.1 GCA_902805985.1 uncultured Rubrobacteraceae bacterium | reverse complement strand
CGCCGCCGGGTTGTTCGGCGCGGACGCGACGGCCCTCCCGGCGGTCTTCTCACCGGGCTTCCGGCTCGCGGTTGGGGGCGCTTTGGCGGTGGTCGCGTTGCTCTTCATGCTCCGCGCGGCCGGCGACCTCGCCGGAGGAGGCCGTACCCTGCTGCCCATCGCGCTCGAGACGTCGCTGCTCTTCGCGTTCTTCGCCGCCGTGCCGCCGGTCCTCGCCGTCGGCCTGTACTTCACGCTCTGGCACGCCCCCCGGCACGTGGCCCGGCTGGTGTTGCTCGACCCCGCGGGCGCCCCCCACCTGCGCGCCGGGCGTCCGGGCCGCGCGCTGGCCCGGTTCGCGAGGGACGCGGCGCCCCTGACCGCGCTGGCGCTCGCGCTCCTCGCCGGGCTCTACCTAGCGGTCCCGCGCGCATCGGAAGCCCCCGGCTCCCTTCTCGCCGTCTACCTGGTGCTCGTCTCCGCGCTCACGCTGCCGCACGCCTCCCTCGTCACGTACATGGACGGGCACCAGGGCGTCTGGGAGAGGGGCCTTCCGTCGCCGGGCGATAGACCGGGCCCCTGAACCCGCAAGGGCGCGTGAGATCTTTAACTTCCCGGCGGCAAAACGGGGTAGTCCGCAGGTTTACCCCTGTAGCGTGAGGGTACACAGAGGGCTTATCGAAGTCTTGCAGTATTCCCCGAATAACGGAGGGTTTTAGAATGGCGGAGCCGATCACTGGAAGCATAGAGGTAGAAGCCCCGGTAGCCCAGGTCTACGAGTACTGGCGCAACCTCGAGAACCTGCCGAGCTTCATGAAAAACATCGAAGAGGTGCGCTCCACGGGGCCCGACACAACCCACTGGGTCGTGAAGGGACCTCTAGGTTACAGGGCCGAGTTCGACGCCAGGACCACCCAGGACGAGCAGAACAGCGCCATCGGGTGGAACACGGTGGACGGCGACGTCCAGACCTCGGGGCAGGTCCGCTTCCAAGAGGTCACCCCGAACCGCACCAAGCTCGAGGTCCAGATGAAGTACGCAGATCCGCCGGGCGGCAAGGCCGGCGAGGCCGTCTCCAGGCTGACCTCCGGCCCGAAGGCCATCATGGAGCAGGACCTGCGTAACTTCAGGGACATTATCGAGGGCAAGGCGACGCCCGATGAGGTCCAGCAGCGTCCCGCCGTGGCCGACGCGCACAGCGGTGCCGTCGCGACGCTGACCTCCGGCACCGGGCTCGCCGTCATCGGCGGCGTGGTGCTGCTCTGGCTGCTGCTGCGCCGGGGCGGCGGCTCCTCTTCTGGCGGCAAGGGCAAGTCCCGCATCATATTCGAGTTCTAGAGAGCTTCTAGCAGTCAGCTAGAAGAAGGGGGGGCGGCGCCTATTTTCGGCGCCGCCCCCCTTCTCGCTTTATCTTCGGCACGAAGAGGGGGACCCGGTACCGGGTCCCCCTCTTCGTGCCATTGTTGCTACATCGGCCCGTCTCGGGCCGACCAAGTGGTGACGGCTACGGGCTATCCTCCGAGCGGGATGCTCCCGAAGATGAGGACCTTGCGCTCCATGTCGAAGTAGATCGTGCTCGTCTGCTTGAAGAGTTCGATCAGGACGTCCGCGTCCTCGGCCTCGGGCCTGATGGCGTACTCTTCGGCGCCGTTGTCCAGGATGAGCTGGTAGGAGAACTTGCCGGGCCCCCCGCGCTCCTGCTCGCTCCAGTTGGCATGCACGTCCGTTACCTGGCGCACCATGATGTTCCGCTCGACGTTCTCGCTCAACGCTCTTCTCCTTCGTCGCGTGTTCTGTTCGTCCCTAGCCCAGCGATATGTTGCTCGGGATCAAGACCTTCCGGTCGAGGTCGAAGTAGACCGTGCTCGCGCTCTCGAAGAGCTCCAACTGTACCTTGGCGTCCTCGGCCGTCGGCTGGAGCACGTACTCCTCGGCGCCGTTATCGAGAACGAGCTGCACCGTGAAGGCGCCGTGTTCGCCCCGCCCCTCCTCGGTCCACGAGAACTGCACGTCCGTAACCTGACGCACTCTGATCCGTCCCTCGGTGCGTTGCTCCGCCACGAATCCTCCTTCCGTCTCTTGCGTTCGTCTGCCTTGCTGCGGGCTCTATGCCCCCACAGGCCGGTTCCTAACCGCGCCCGGAGAATTCCTCGTCGTAGAGCTTCATCGCGTGCTCCACGGCCTTTATCGCCTCCTTCGCGTCGGCGAAGTCCTCGACGTTGACCTCTTTGTCCTCGAGTTTCTTGTAGTCCTCAAAGAAGCTCCTCAACTCGTCGAGACGGTGCTGGGGCAGCTCGTCGTAGCTCTCGTAGGAGCGGTACTCCGGGTCTTCGAGCGGGACGCAGATGATCTTCTCGTCGTTCTCGCCGTCGTCGACCATATGCATCATGCCTATGGGCCTCACCACGAGCAGGCTCAAGGGGTAGACGGGCTCCTGCATGAGGACGAGCACGTCGAGCGGGTCGCCGTCGTCGCCCAGGGTGCGGGGAATAAAGCCGTAGTTGGCCGGGTAGTGGATGGAGGAGTACAGGACGCGGTCCACCTTGAGCATCCCCGTGTCCTTGTCCAACTCGTACTTGACCTTCGAGCTCTTCGGAATCTCGACCAGCGCCTGAAACACCCGGGGGGCGTCTTCTCCTATCTCCACGTCATGCCAGGGGTGCGGCATCCAGACTCCTCTCGCCGTTTCGGACCGGCCCCATCGCCGGCCCCGCGCGCCCATCTTACTCCGCCACCCCTGCCTCTAAACAACACCCACCGCCCGGCCGATAACCTCGCAACGGCACGCAACCGGGAAGGGAGAGTTGGCATGACCAGATGGAAGGGCGTCTTTATCGGATCTCCAACGCTGCTGGCGGGCCTGCTGCTGGACACCGCCGCCACCGCGCAGGACACCGAGAGCCGGCTGCTGAAAGCCTCCGAGGGGCTCCAGATGCCGGGCTCCGAGGCGGACAGCGCCTGGTGGTTCGTCTCCTACCCCGGCGAGAACGAGCTACCCTCCGTCGAACGCTTCTCCGATCTCACCGGCTGCGATTCGCCGGAGGGCGGCGTCTCCCGCCAGGACTTCGACGCCACCTTCGACCGACTGGGCGACGTCCAGCCCTGGATGGACGAGGGGCAGAGGAGGACCGCCCGCGGTTTCGCGAGGCTCCAGAGGCTCTTCCACCGCCGCTACGACGCGCTCGCCGTCTACCGCTGCGAGACCGGCATCGCCGAGGTCCCCATCTACTTCGTGGGAATAGACGAAGACGGCCTCTCCGGGCTCATGACGGTCAACATAGAGACCTAGAGATCCCCGCGGGCGAAACGGCCCTACACGCTCTCCCGAAAAGTATGCGGCGTGAACCTCTGCCGGACGATACGCCACAAAGCTCGTGCAGCCGCGGGAAGACGTGGAAGAGGCGTTGACGAACCTTTGCGGCGCCATGCCTCTCTGTACGGCCGGGTCCTGGCGGTCCGCCGCGTCCGCCAGGGCTTGGCGGCGGGATGTTCTGAGGCCTCATCACGTGGCCGCGGGCCCCCGCTTTGCCGTCTTCGCTACCGACGGGCAGAATAAAGCCCTACGAGTTGCGCGGGCCTGGGGTCGGGATCAGGATGCCTGGCTGCGGGACGAGTACGATTAGTCGACTACAGCGAGGGAGCGGAGATGGCTTACGAGGGAGCGAGAGAGGTCTGGATCGTCGGCGCGGTTCGCACCCCCATTGGCCGCCACGGCGGCGCCCTGTCCTCCGTCCGCCCGGACGACCTCGGGGCGACGGCCCTCGAGGCCTTGGTGGACCGTACCGGCGTCCCGCCCGGCGAGGTCGAGGACGTCTATATGGGATGCGCCAACCAGGCCGGCGAGGACAACCGAAACGTTGCCAGGATGAGCCTGCTGCTGGCGGGCTTCCCCGAGACCGTGGCCGGGGTCACGGTGAACCGTCTGTGCGGCTCCGGGTTGGACGCCGTGTCCCAGGCCGCGCGGGCCATAATGCTCGGGGAGGCCGACGTCTACGTGGGGGCGGGGGTCGAGTCGATGAGCCGGGCCCCCTGGGTGCTCCCCAAGGGCGCGCGTCCTTTCCCCACGGGCAACGTCACGGCCCACGACACCACCCTGGGATGGCGCATGGTCAACCCGAAGATGGAGGCGTCGGGCCACACCGACACCCTGGGCATGACCGCCGAGAACCTCGCCCAGGAGCGTTTCCTCGTTACCCCTGATGAGGACGACCCAGAGGGTGTCGCCGAGGAGTACGACGTCTCGCGCGAGGCCCAGGACCGCTTCGCCCTGCGCAGCCACGAGAAGGCCGTCGCCGCCCAGGACAGCAAGCGTTTCCGCGAGGAGATAGCGCCCGTAACGGTCAGGGGGCGCAAGGAGGAGACCGTCGTGGAGGCCGACGAGGGACCCAGGCGCGATACCACGCTCGAGAAGCTCGGCCGGCTCAAGCCCGCGTTCTCCACGGAGGGCTCGGTCACAGCCGGCAACAGCAGCTCCCTCAACGACGGGGCCGCGGCCGTGATGCTAGTCTCCGCCGAATACGCCAGGGCCAACGGCCTCGGACCCATGGCGAAGGTAAGGAGCATGGCGGTCGCCGGGGTGCCGCCGAGGGTGATGGGCATAGGGCCCGCGCCCGCCACGAGAAAAGCACTCGTCAGGGCGGGGATCTCCATGGACGAGGTCGGCCCGATCGAGCTAAACGAGGCGTTCGCGGCGCAGAGCCTGGCCGTGATCCACGAGTGGGGCATCGACCCGGAGGACGAGAGGCTCAACCCCAACGGTGGGGCCATCGCGCTGGGGCATCCTCTAGGGGCTTCGGGCGCGCGCATCCTGACCACGCTCGTTCACGAGATGGGACGTAGAGAAGACGCCCGGTTCGGCCTCGCCACGATGTGTATCGGCGTCGGTCAGGGCATCGCGATGGTCCTGGAGAAAGTGGAGTAAACTCGCCGGCGCCTGGCTTGCCGGTTGCGGAGGCCCTGGAGACGGCGGGCGGGGCCGAAGGGTTCGGGGTACCGGACGCGCGGATCGGGTTCTCGGAAGTCGGGCCGCGGGAGGGAGCCGGACGGGGGACGTCGGATCTAGGCGGCCCCTAGAGTCAGTCTCTTTCCGAGAGCGTCCCGAGAAGCGCGGCCAGCGGCAGCCCGAGGGCCACGCCCGCCGCCAGCCCCACCACCAGTCCAAAGACGGCGCCTACGCACCCGGCCCCGAACAACAACACCCCCGTGTCGGCGATAAGGCGGCCGAGTTCCCCCGCGTAGTCTCCGGGAGCCGCTTCGGGGAACAGCGTCCCGTCCAGGGAGAACACACAGCCTAGCATCGCGCCTTCGATCGCCCCGCCGATGCACACAGACGCCACCACCACCCCGTAGCGGTGCCAGAAGCCCCGCCCGGCCTGCCGCGGGCACCGGCGGGACGCAAGCCGAGAACAAGCCAACCCAACTGGTGGGCGGCAGGAAGTTCGCGAGCGATCCCTAAAACCGGTACCCTAGAAGCTTAGCGGCTGCAGACCACCAAGCTCCTGCCCAGAGTTAAACAAGTCGGAAGTTCGCCGGGAAGGTTTCCGAACACGGGGCGACCGCTCAATAATAGACATACCGCCCGCTATCGTCGACACTAAGGGAGCGCGCGGAGATGGCGGGTTAGCGCCTTTCTGTCTCCACCTGGCACAAGAGGAGGGGGTACGGAGATGAGAAGGAACGTTCTGATGCTGGCTTCGACGGCACTAGCTGTGCTGCTCTCTTGCGCAGGGCTGGCGCTGGCCCAGGAGGGCACCACGGCCGGCCAAGGCTCCCCGCGGGACGCCATCCCAGGCCGGTACATAGTCGTGCTCGAGGAGGCAACCCAGGATCCAACCGCCGTGGCCCGGGAGCACGCCCAAGGACACGGCGCCGAGGTGATCCACACCTACCGGCACGCCATAAACGGCTACGCCGCCCGCATCCCAGAGAGGCGCCTGGGGGAGGTGCGCGCCGACGGGCGGGTGGCCTACGTAGAGTCCGACCAGACGACGCGGGCGACCGCCCAGACGATCCCCTGGGGCATCGACAAGATCGACGCGGACAAGAGCTCCACGAAGGCCGGGGACGGTTCGGGGGCCGTCTCGGGCGTCAACGCCTACGTGATCGACTCCGGCGTCTACAAGCACCGCGACCTCAGAGTGGCGAACCACGTCAACTTCGCGGGGGACGGCAAGAACTACGACTGCTACGGCCACGGCACGCACGTGGCGGGCATCGTTGCGGCCAAGGACAACGCGCGCGACGTGGTAGGGTCCTCCCCAGGCGTCCCCCTCACGGGCGTGAAGGTGACCGGCTGCCGCGGCTCGGGCACAGTCTCCGACGCGATCGAGGGCATCGACTGGGTGACCGCGAACGCCGTCACGCCAGCGATCGCCAACATAAGCATTGGCTCCGGGTTGAGCAAGGCCTTCGACGTCGCGGTGACGAACTCGGCGGCCGGTGGCGTCTTCTACTCTATAGCTGCTGGCAACGAGGGCGAGGACGCCTGCAAGAGCTCCCCGGCCAGGGCGGGAGCGGGCACCGACAACGGCGTCGCCACCGTCGCGGCGACCAACAAGAGGGACGCGGAGCCCTGGTGGAGCAACTACGGCTCCTGCGTGGACATCTGGGCGCCCGGGGCGGGCATCCTCTCGACGAAGAAGGGCGGTGGGGCGATCAAGATGAGCGGCACCTCGATGTCCGCCCCGCACGTGGGCGGCGGGGCCGCCCTCTACCTCTCGAAGAACACCGCCTCGAGCCCCGCGGAGGTCGAAGGCGAGCTCACCTCCAGCGCGACGGCCACCGCCGGCACCAGCAAGGACGGCGCCGCCATCGTGCGCGAGTACGTCGGCGGTTTCTAGGGTTCCAGCGCGAAGGCCACGTTTACCAGGGCCGGGACTTCATACCACGGCCCTCCCTCTCGCCCTTATTCACCCAACCTCGTAGAGAGACTGTCTGGAAAATACCCGAAGGCTTCTCGACGAGGGGACTTTGGCAGCAAGAAGTGGCCAAATCCAGAATCCTTTGTCCCCTCTTGGTGGCCCT
Organism: uncultured Rubrobacteraceae bacterium; assembly: GCA_902805985.1. GTDB lineage: Bacteria > Actinomycetota > Rubrobacteria > Rubrobacterales > Rubrobacteraceae > Rubrobacter_D. The sequence continues at coordinate 6,478 of CADCUW010000411.1, read as the reverse complement.
CGGGCCTCGATTCGGGCTCTATTCCGATTTTCCAGACAGTCTCTGGAAGGACAATTCTCCGAAGTACGGATGCAGGATCCCGCCTAGCCCCGGTCCGATCAGGGGGATAGACTCGTTCCCGACGCTGACGGCCTTACGTGGCGATGCCGTATCTTGTGTCATCGAATAAAGATACGCGAAGTTGGATGGGGGAGACCCACGCAGCTCCGGTCGGCCTCGGAAGAGTACCCGCCTCGTATACCCAACCAGCGCCGTGCGGTTTCCCTTCTACGCCGGTAGGGGCTAAGCGTCGTTGGGGGGCGAAGGGATCTGGCGCGCCATCCTCAGCAGCAACTTCTTGTCTTTGTTCCCCAGCCTTGAGGTCTCCTCGATTATGGCCCTCATCGTTTCGTCTCCCAGCGCTGCTAGCCGCGCGTCGTCCGGGGTGCGACCCTCCTCTGACACCCGTCCTGGCGTACCTGTGGGCCACCTTCTCGGACGCATACGGGTACTTCGGCAGGGCTTACACTGTCAAACCCCTGTCAGGTGCGACGGCCTGTTTTCGTTCTATTCGCGTCCAGTCTTTCCAAAGATGAACCCCCGGCTAACCGTTCTTGCCGCGCTCCCGCCTCTCCTTTGGCCTCCTCGCCAACTTCGCCCACGCCAGCCGCTTCGGCGTCCTCCCTGGCTTGGGGACCGGCTCCCGCTTCCCCCTGGATTCCTCGCCAGCTTGACGGCCACCTCGAAGAGATCACAGTTGACGTCGTAATAGATCGCCTGGTCGGAGGGATACGAGTCCTCTTCCTTGAACGCTCATCTAACTGCCGACACAGCTTCAGGAGCGCGGCCCGGTTGCCGGTCGCCGCTACGGTGAGGCCGAGGAGTCCGTCCTCCGAGCGGACGTAAAGGTGGGGATCTTGCTCGGCTGCTCGGGCATCGTGACTTCTCTCCCCAGGGAAAGGGATTGTACGTGCGGGGCGCCCGCTTCCCAACTCGTGCAGAATCGGCGCGCTTCTGTAAGGATTGGTACCAGTGAAGATCCGGAGGGAGGTGAGGCGCTATGGCTAAGAAGGCTTGGTAGGTCGATGCTGGTGAAGACGTAGGCGGCCGTCGCGACCTGGTCGACGACCCGACTCGAGAAAGCGGAGAGGAGGTACCGCGCCATGGCCAAGAAGCCCTGGTAACGTCCGAACGATCCGCCCGCCGTCGTGGCAGGCGGGCATCAATTTCGCAGCGAGCCCTTTACGGACGTCCCGTCCTGCCCTAAAGTTCCGGGGTATGGATCGGGATGCCCTACGGATCTCCCCGCGCGAAACCGTTCGCAGGAAAGCGGCTGCCCAAGAGGGCGATCCGTGCGCGGGACAGGAGAACGGGCGGCGTCCGCGGCGCACCCGTGTCTACGTGTGCGCCCTGTGCGGTCTGGCCTCGGCCGCCGTGCTCGCCTGGGTCCTCTCCTTCGGGGTCCCGTTCGAGTGGACGGCCGTCTGGGCGGTGGCGGTCCTGGCCGCCGTGTGCGCGGCCTTCCGCCAGTTCCCCGTGCGGCTCGGCGGCGTTACGACCGAGGTGATAGAGATCCCGGTTTTGACCGCGCTGGTCCTCGCCGGCCCGGTGTGGGCCCTGGCGGTAGCGGTACCGTCCGTGCTCTACCGGAACAAGCTGCGTACGGCGTTCACGGCCGCGACCCACACCCTGGCTTTTCTTGCCGCCGGGCTTACCTACTCCCAATTCGCCGAGCCCCTGCTCTTCTCCGACGGGACCCAGCCGCGTCTGCTCGCCGGTGTGCTAACGGCGGGGCTGGCGTTCCACGCCCTCGACGACCTGCTGGCGATGGGCCTCCTGCGCGTCAAGCGCGGCACCACGTTCTCCGAGTCCTTGCGGGAGGTCATGCTTCCCGCCGTTGCTGCCGACGGGGCAGCGGTCCTGACGGTGCTCTGCGCGGCGTGGGCCTTCCTGGCCTACGGGCCCGCGGCGCCGATAGCGCTCTTCGTGGGCGCCGCCGTTGCAGTGGCCCTCCTGCATGTGGCCCGTGAGCACCGGGAGCGGGTGGAAGCCCTGGAGGCGAGGAACGAGAGGTTGGAGGCCGAGCTAAGGGGGGCGCTCGCGGCGCCCCTCGCGTTCGCCTTCCGCTTGGTCGAGGCCGTGGGCACGAGGGACGGTCACACCGCCCGCTTGTCGCCGGCCACCGCCGTCTACGCGGCCGATGTGGCCCGCGAGCTCGGCCTCGACCGCGGAGAGGTCGAGAAACTCAGGACGGCGGCGCTCCTGATGGATGTGGGGCTCGCGAGCGTGCCGGACGAGGTGCTCTTGAGCCACCCGAAGAAGCTCAACTCGGTGGGCCAGATGCACCTGCGCGAGCACTCGATCCGGGGCGAGCGTGTCCTGTCGGCTGCCGAGGGGTTCGCGGAAGCCGCCCGGTGGGTCCGCTGGCACCACGAGAGGGAAGACGGTACGGGCTACCCGGACAGGCTTAGGGGGGAATGGATACCGCTGGAGGCCAAGATACTCGCCGCCTGCGAGACCTACGCCTCGCTTGTGCTGGACGGCCCGCACAACCCCGGCCTTCCACCCGAGGAGGCCCGGCGTGAGCTGGCAGGGATGGCCGGTAGCGCCCTCGACCAGCAGGCGGTAAGGGTCCTGCTCAGGGTGATCGACGCCGAAGACTGCAGCTACGCGGTCGCGGCCGACGCCAGGTTCGCTGCGCCCGGCGCGATTCCGGGCCTCTCGGGGACGGACGGGCTCCGTGGTCTCGGGTCGGCGAGCGCGGCGGACGGGTCCTGACACCGACTTGCCGGAGACTCGCCCACCGACGAGTCAGGATCGCTGCCCCCCGTCGTGGTTCCTGGCGGCATCTCCCGCGCGGATGAGCGATGCCGTGACACTTGCCCCGAGGGCGCGCCACTCCCGGTAGGTCGCCACGGCCACCTCGTGCGGACTGGCGCTTGCGAGGAGGGCGAGTGCCCCCGCGTCGTCTTCGGGCATCTTCCTCCACTCGAAGCGGCGGAGCTTCGGGTTGTACCAGCGCATATGGTCGTACTGTGCCACAGAATCAAACTTCCTTGGCTTTCCGGTTCGGCCAGCCGGCCAGCGTGCCGCCAGGGCTCTTGTATTTTCGATGCCGGCTGGACGAGCAGCGCCGCAACTGGCTCGACCCCGAGGGCGCCTTCGAAGCCGAGCTGAAGAAGCTCACGCTGACCAACCTCTATAACGCCCGTCCGAGGTGGCTGGACAACGCCCACAAGAGGCTCGACGCGGCGGTCTTCGCGGCCTACGGCTGGCCGGCCGACCTGCCGGACGAGGAGATCCTCAAGAACCTGCTGTCGTTGAACCGGGAGCGTTCTGAAGCCTAGTCATGGATCGGCGGCTGGGTCTATGACCTGGCGGTGATTCGCGAATCGTCCCGCTAATGCTAATCGCATGAGGACGGACGGGGCAGATACCATGCGGTTCGCCCCGTCCTCTAGATTGGTTAGATGACGCTAGGCCATGAGCTCGTCTACGTCGTGGTCGTAGCGGTCCTCCACGCTCGGGCTGATCCGCCCCGTCCTCGTGGCCCACATGCGGTAGCCGATCCTCCCCTCACGGAAGGCCGCAACCCGAGTAGCACCGCTGTAGAGCGCGTACGCCAAGTCGAAGTCCTCCACCTCCACGGCGTACCCACCGGCAGCTATCCCCGTAAGTATGTCCTGGTGCTGGCTGACGGGAGTGAGGGAGGAGTCGTCCTCGATCCGGCACAACACGTACGCTACACTTGCCTTGTCCATAAGCTTCTCCTTATGGGCCGGGCTCCGGGCTGTTACTTGGCGGTTACAGCGCCGGGGCCATCTCTTTATCCGACACCTGTATTTTACAATATCGTGTTGCGTTTGTCTACATATTGTAGTAGTATTTTGTACAAGTAGTGGTGCAAAATACGGAGCATGGAGGTCAACGTGGAGCGGCTGAAGGAACTGAGGAGGGAGCGGGTCCTCTCCTTGCGCGAGCTAGAGGAGAAGAGCGGCGTCTCCTACAACACGATCTGGCGCCTCGAGGACGGCCGGCAGGGTGCGCACCCGAGGACGGTGCGCAAGCTGGCGGAGGCCCTTGGGGTCGATCCCAAAGAGTTGATCCGGGAGACGAGCTAGACATGGCGAGGAAGAAGGAGCGGGGCAACGGTTCGGGGACCGTCTACCCACGCAAGAACAAGGCCGGCAAGGTGATCGGCTACCGCGGGTCCTACTTCGGCCCGGACGGCAAGCGCCGCTACGTCTCGGCTAAGAGGAAGGGCGACGCGGAGAGGGCGCTGCGCCAGGCCATGACCGACGCAGACCGCGGCCTCGTCTTCGAGGCGGGGACGCTCACCGTCGAGAACTACCTGAACCGCGGGCTAATTGACTCGGTGAAGGACACCGTGCGGGGAACAACCTTCGAGCGCTACGAGCAGATAACCCGCAAGCATATCGTGCCCGAGGTCGGCCGCGTGAAGCTCAAGGCGCTCACGCCCGCGCACTTGCGCGGCCTCTACAAGGCGAAGCTGGAGTCCGGGCTCTCCCCTCGGACCGTGCAGTACGTCCACGTCACGCTGCACAAGGCGCTAAAGCAGGCCGAGCACGACGGGCTCGTCCCGCGCAACGTAACGAAGGCCGTCAGGCCCCCGCAAGTCAGGCGGGAAGAGATGCGCCCCCTGACCCCGGAGCAGGTCGGGGCCCTGTTCGGCGGGGCGCGCGGCGACCGCCTGGAGGCGCTCTACGTCCTGGCCGTCACCACGGGCCTGAGGCAGGGCGAGCTGCTGGGCCTCAAGTGGGAGGACGTGGACTTGGACGGCGGCACGCTGCGGGTCAGGCGCGCCCTCACCACGGCGAAGGGCGGCCCCGTGCTCGCCACCCCCAAGACCAAGGGCAGCCGCCGGACAGTGAAGCTTCCTCCGACGGCCTCAGAAGCTCTCAGGGGCCATCTGGAGCGCCAGCTAGAGGAGATAGACGCGGCGGGGCCCCTGTGGCGGGAGAACGGCCTCATATTCGCCTCGGAGGCGGGGGAGCCACTGGACCGCCGCTACGTGACCACGCACCTGTTCAAGCCTCTTCTTGGGCGCATTGGCCTCCCCCAGGTAAGGTTCCACGATCTTAGGCACACGTGCGCGACGCTACTGCTCTCCCAGAATGTTAACCCCAAGGTTGTGTCCGAGATGCTAGGCCACGCGTCCATTGCTGTCACCTTGGATACGTACAGCCACGTGCTCCCCGACATGCAAGACAGCGCCGCCCGGGCGATGGAAGAGGCTCTTTCCTAGTCTACTGCTGCCCTACTGCTGCCATGGACCCCGGCCCGGCAGCCGGGGTCTTCGCTCAGTCCGGGTGAGTTTTCGTGCATTTTGCAGGTCAATCGTGGGTACCGGAGGTCGGGCTCGAACCGACACTCCCCTTTCGGGGAACCGGATTTTGAGTCCGGCGCGTCTACCAATTCCGCCACTCCGGCGCGTGGAACGGGGGCCATTATACCAACGTATAAAACGCGTTCCGAGCGTCCGTTCCGCCTGCTTGACAAATCGGATCATGCATATCCATAATGCCGTATCAACAGGAATTTTTTGGGCCGCCGCGGCGGCGAACTCGGATTTACCGGAATCGAGGAGGAGAATTGAGGAAAGCGCGTCGGGTAACGACTTTGGTGATGGCGGGGCTGCTGGCGGCCCTGCTGATGGTGGGGTGCGGTGGCGCCAGTGGCGGCGGTGGCGACTCGGGCGGCGGGGAGTCGATCAAGATCGTCAGCGACCTGCCGCTGCAGGGGGCGAACCGCGCCCAGACCACGACGATGGTCAACGCGATCGAGCTCGCCATCGAGGAGCGCGACGGCGAGGTCGCGGGCCTCCAGATAGATTACGAGTCCCTCGACGACGCCACGGCCCAGGCCGGGCAATGGGACCCGGCTAAGTGCGCCGAGAACGCGCAGCAGGCCGCCCAGGACGAGGCCGTCGTCGGCTGGATCGGCCCGTTCAACTCAGGATGTGCCGCCACCCAGATCCCGACCCTCAACGAGGCCGGCCTCGCGATGGTCAGCCCCGCGAACACCTACATCGGCCTGACCAAGCCCGGCGGCGAGCCGGACGAGCCGGACAAGTACTACCCGACCGGCGAGCGTAACTACGCCCGCGTGATCGTGGCCGACGACAAGCAGGGCCAGGCGGGTGCCGCGCTGATGCAGGAAGAGGGCGTGGAGTCCGTCTACATCCTCGACGACAAGGAGACCTACGGCAAGGGCCTCGCCGATCAGTTCCAGAAGGCGGCCGAGGAGCAGGACATAGCGGTCCTTGGGCGCGAGGGCATCGACGGCTCGGCCTCCAACTACCGCTCGCTCATGAACAAGGTCGCCCAGGCCGAGCCCGACGCCGTCTACTTCGGCGGCATCATCGAGAACAACGCCGCCCAGCTCATCAAGGACAAGGTCGGCGCCGGGATGCCAAACGACGAGGTCCTCTTCGTCGGCCCCGACGGCATCTTCGTGGACGAGATCCTCAGCCAGGCCG
>CADCUW010000410.1 GCA_902805985.1 uncultured Rubrobacteraceae bacterium | reverse complement strand
GCCGGCCCGAGCAGGACGCCGGCCAGCAGGGCCAGCATCGGCGTCGAGACCGGAGAGCGCCGGATCGGGTTGGACAGTAACCCGACCACGAGGACCACGCTCCCGACGGTCACCAGCGCTATGTTCAACGCGTCCAAGCCAAGTTCACCGCCTTTCGTCTCCGCCGCGTACCCCACGCGCGGAGGGCGAACCGGAAGCTCGCAAGGGTCGACTGGTATTCAAAGGTACTCGGTCTAAGCGAACGCAAAGGTTCTGTACGCGCGTTCGTCCCCGGTATTCTTTAAGGGCCTGCAGGCTGCCTCGGCGGTCCCAACCGCTTCGTCGAGGCCGCCGATGGCCTGCAGGATCTTCGTTGGGAAGCTGCTCCTCGGGAACCTCCTCTCCGGTCTTGACCTCGGCAGTTCAGCATGTTGCGTCAGGTGAGGAGGTCCGGCAGATAGGCCAGGGTCACCAGGAAGCAGAAGGTCAACGCGAACGCGAGAAGGCGCAGCCAGAGGTGTCTCACCCCGGCCGCGCCTCCGAGCTAGCGATCCTCGCCTACCGCGGCTAGACCTAGCCCCCAAAGAAGTTGCTCACGATCTGGAAGTAGACCAGGTAGATCGAGAGCGCCACGAAGATGAGCCAGGTCGGCCACATAACCCACAGACGCCAGCCCTTGAGCCTGATGGGCTCCGGAAGCGCCCTGGTGTTGAGCCGGATGAGCAGCCCCAGGTAGAAGGCCATCACCACCCCGCCGCCCGACGCGGCGATGATCAGCAACACCAGCGGCGCCTCAAGGCCGGCAAGCAGGATCAACGAGCCCCCGATGGCGATGACCCACGCCAGCGTGAAGTAGATGCGGCTCTCGGTTATGGCCTGGCTGTTGGGGAAGAAGCTCACCTTCAGCTCGGAGGCGCTCAAGCGGCTGACGTAGTCCATGATGCCTATGCTCGTCGAGAAGAGGACCACCATGCCCGCAAAGAGGAAGAACGACCTGAACCAGCTACCTATCTGGTTGCCGAGGATCTCGGCCTCACTGTTGATGAACTCGAGATCTGCCCCGATGCCCTGCTGGCCGACCGTCGACCAGACAAGTACGGAGAGGGCGATGAGGATCCCGCAGCCGAAGCCGAAGAAGGTGATGAAGTGCTCCCGGTTGGCGACCTTCCACCAGCCCCTCCAGCGGCGCATGTTCTCCTCGTTCACGGGGAAGGTGTAGCCCAGCGACGGGGCCGCCTGCTCCTCACCGGTTATCGGGGAGACGACCTTGGGCATCAGCCCGCCCATGCCGAGGCCCTTGTCCCTGATGTAGTTGCTCTGGGTGAGGTTGTTGGCCCCGCCGGCCCCGGCGAAGGCTATGGCGCCCAAAAACGTCGCCGCCCCGAGCGTCGCGATGGCCCCGGGCACCCCCGGGATGCTGCCGGGCGCCTGCGTGACGACGCTCGCCCAGGCCCCGAGCTCCGTGGCGACGACCACGCCGACGATGATGAACACCACTATGATGGCGACGAGCACCATCTGGATCTTCTCCAGGGCCTGGTAGACGACCGGCGAGAGGGTCAGCGCCAGCGCCGTGGAGACGAGCACTATGGTTGCGATTATGGGGATGTCACCGAAGCCGAAGAGGTAGGTGAACAAGGTGGCCCCACCGGTCGCCCAGCCGGGGAAGGCGTTGGGTAGGATGGCGCCAAGCACGAAGAATATCCCCCACGGCTTCCACATGCGGGTGAAGCCTGTGACGGCGGTCTCGCCGGTGGCCAGAGTGTAGCGCTCGATCTCCATGTTCATCACGAACTGCGTAAAGAACCCGACGATGGCGAGCCACAAAAACGCTATGCCTATCTGGGTGGTGATGTACGGCCAGATTATGAACTCGCCGGACCCCATCGCCGTGGCGAGGATCACCACGCTCGCCCCGAACAGCTTGCCGAGCGGCACGGGCTCCGGCAAATCCCTGGAGCCTATCGGCGGCAGTACCCCGGACGGGATGTTCCAGCCCTCCTGCGCGTCAGCGGCGGCCTCCGACGTCGCCTGGTGCGTACCGGAAGGCCCGACACCCCCGTTCCTCTCCTGTACCCCCGCGCCTTCTCGTTCCTCGCGTACGTCCCCTACCCGCCGCGGCCCATCCTCCGGGTTCGCGGGCCTCTCCGGGTCCGAACCTCTCCCTCTGTCCACGACTCTCCTCCCTTTCCCTGACGGCCACGCGGGCCTATCTACGCCCGACGGACGAAACATCCCTTCCCTGACTCCTCCTAAAGAGCCTTGCACATCGTAGCGGTAATCGCCCCCCGGCGAAAGGGGGCGCAGGCTTTCGATGGAAATTTCTGACGGGCTTTGACCGTATCCGAAACATTGTGGTAATCTGCCGCGTCATAAAGTAGGGGTAGTAGCAAGAAGGGTGAATGGAAAGGGAGCTGGAGCGGAAGATACCCGCGCAGCGGCGCGCGGAGATCCGGGCGTTGTTGGTTCGGCGGGGGTCGGCTTCGATCGCCGAGATGGCCGATACATTGGGCGTCTCGGCCTCGACGGTGCGCCGGGACCTGGACGAGCTGGACCGGGAGGGGGCGGTGCGGCGGTCGCACGGTGGCGCCGTCACGGTCGAGGGGACGGCCTTCGAGCACCGCTTCGAGGACCGGCGCCGGCACAACCCCGGGGAGAAGAAGAGGATCGGGGACTTCGCCGCGACCCTGCTCGAGGCCGGGCAGAGCGTCATCTTCGACTCCTCCTCGACCGTGCTCGCCGCGGCCGAGGCGCTGGGGCGGAGGAACCTCGGGGTCGCGGCGGTCACCAACGACGTCGCGGTCGCCTCCGTGCTGGCCGAGGCCTCCGGGGTCTCCGTCGTGGTGCCGGGGGGGGAGATCCGGGACGGCTCTTTCACCCTGCTCGGCTCGTACACGCAGACCTTCCTGAACGGCCTGCACGTGGACGTCGCCTTCGTCGGCATCCACGCCGTGACCGGCGACGTCCTCAGCGAGTCGAGCCTCGATGTCGTAGAGGCCAAGCGGGCCATGATGCGGGCCGCCCACCGCGTGGTGCTGCTCGCGGACCACAGCAAGTTCCGCCCGCCCTCCTTCTTCGAGGTCGTCGGCATGGGCCGGATAGACGACCTCGTCACCGACGAGGCGACGCCGCCGGAGGCGCTGGAGGTCGCCGGCGCCAGCGGGGTGCGGGTGCATCTGGCATGAACAGGTCCCACAATGCTTAGAGACAGGAGGAGAGAGTGGCAGAAGTAGGGTTGAACAGGATGGGCGGCAAGTCCGCGGTCGTGACGGGGGCCGCGAAGGGCATCGGCCGGGCGACCGCCGAGCTCTTCGCCAGGGAAGGGGCGAGGCTCGTCATAAACGACGTGGACGAGGCCGGGCTCAAGGACCTGGAAAGCCGACTCTCCGGCAACGGTGCCGAGGTCGTCTCCGTCGTCGGGGACGTTTCTGTGGTGGACGACGCGAGGCGGATGATCGGGACCGCGGCCGAGTCATTCGGGCGGGTGGACGTGCTCGTGGCGAACGCCGGGGTTATCCCGCTGAACAACATCGTTGACGCCACACCCGAGGACTGGGACCACGTAATGGCCGTTGACGGGCGGGGGATGTTCCTCACCTGCAAGTTCGCCGTCGAGGCGATGCTAGAGCAGGAAGACCCCGGCGGCTCCATCGTCTGCCTCTCGTCCATAAGCGGGCTCGCGGGGCAGGCCGAGCAGTCTACCTACGGGCCCGCGAAGTTCGTGGCGTCCGGGATCACCAAGCACCTCGCCGTCGAGTGGGCGGCCCGCGGCATCCGCGTGAACGCCGTGGCACCCGGCACCATAACGACCGAGGCCGTGGCGGAGCTGCCGGAGGAGTACAGGGCCCCCATGAAGGAGGCGCATCCCATAGGGAGGCTCGGGGAGCCATCTGAGGTGGCAAACGCCATCCTCTTTCTGGCCTCCGACGAGGCCTCGTTCGTGACCGGAGCGATCCTGCCGGTGGACGGCGGCTACCTTGCCCGGTAAGGCGCCGCGCCCGACGCGGGAGAAGGAGCCTTGAAGAAAACCGGGTACGAGGACTTGAAGCGCGAGGCTTGAGGGAGCCCCGAGAGAACGAGGAGGAGTAGCGGTGAGAGGTTCAATGGTTCGGATATTTTTGGTGCTTGCGCTGGCGCTGGTCGTCACGGCTTGCGCGGGAGGCGGTGGGGGAGGTGGGGATCAGATCACGGTCGGTTACGCCGGCCCGACGCTCAACAACGCGTTCTTCGTCGGCCTCCAGAAGGGCGTCAAGGACGGCGCGAAGGAGCACGGTTTCGAGCTCAAGGAGACGAA
>CADCUW010000409.1 GCA_902805985.1 uncultured Rubrobacteraceae bacterium | reverse complement strand
CTGCTCGTCGTGGAGATGGCGCTGGCCGGGAGTTGGGGGTGGGTCTGGTACTCGGTGATCGTCCTGGCGCTGTGCGTAGTTGTCGCCGTGGCGGGGCACTATTACGGCCCGGAAGATGAACCCCACCCCGAAGACGCCCCCCGGAGGGGCGCACCCCGAGCAACTAGGCGATACTCACCGGGCGTCCTAGAGGGGTCGTTCTAGGACGTTCGCTCCGAGGGGGATCTCGGAAGACGAGACCGGCGCAAGGGGTCTGTCTGGTTCTTCTCTGCTCGCTCGAACCTCCGCACCAGCTCTTCCCGGTGTTGCTCGTCCTCGATGCGCACGTTGCCGTAGCCCGCCGAGACGATCTGGTGCCACCCACGCCCCTCGTCGCGGCGGGTGAAGAACATGACCTCCTGCCCTGGCTTCAGTAGCGGGTCGTCTTCCATCAACATCACGCACCCACGCGCGGGGTCATACGCGCCCTCCTGGCTCACGGTCACGATGCCGCCGAGCCTCCCCTTAACGTTCTTCAGGACCTCCACGGAGAACTGCGTGCGGCCCATCGGCCCCCCGTGGGACTCGGCCTTCGTGCTCCCGACCCGCTTCTCCACCCGCCCGACGAAGACGTTATCGGCGAAGCCCACGAGGTCCGTGTCGTCGGAGGCCGAGAATGCGTGTTCCACTATGGCCCCACCTAAGCACTCCTCGGGAGCTCCTCTCCGCGTGGCCTCGGGTGTGGCGCCGCCCTCCGGCGAGGAAGAAGGGGGCGAGGACGAGCAGCCGACCGACAGGGCCACGCAACATATCGCCCCCGCCAGAACCCTCGCAGAGAGCGTCGACCTTCTCACCGCTCCGTTCCTCCTTTCGCCTTCGCTCGCCCCGCCGCGTCCTTGAGTGTCTCCCAGGGTACACCCGCTCCCCGGGCACGGTTCCGCCTGATCGTCGGTGCTCTGGGCGTGAAGCAGGGACTATCCACCCGAGTGCGGGAGGGGTCGTCCCCGAAGTCAGCATCCAAGATCCCACATAAAGTGCGCGCCAGAGGTGCCCCGTTCCCCTGACCCGGCCGACCTGCGACAGGAGGCCACCACAACAAATGGTAGGGCAGGATAAAGATGTAGAGAGGGGTGATCTCGGTATTCTATGCGCGTAGAGGAACAGCCACGCGCGTCGGAGGCTTAGAATGATCCCCCGCGCGATGTTCTGGTACCGGGCCACATAAAGATGCGGTTCGCGCGGGCGCCTGGACATGGGGTGAGCGCGTGATCGGGAGTGCTATAACCGGTCTATGATCCTCGCCATCGAGACTTCCTGTGACGACACCTGCGCCGCGGTCGTCGAGCCCGCCGGCCGCCGGGCGCTCTCGAACGTCGTCCACACCCAGACCGAGCACGCCCGCTACGGCGGCGTCGTCCCCGAGGTCGCCTCCCGCGCCCACCTGGAACGGATGGACGTGGTGATCGAGAAGGCCCTCGCCGACGCAGGCCTGGGCCTCGACGACGTGACGGGCGTGGCGGTGACGGTTAGGCCCGGCCTTATAGGCGCCCTCCTCGTCGGCGTCTCGGCGGCGAAGGGGCTTGCCTACGCCCGCGGGCTGCCGCTGATCCCGGTGGACCACCTGGAGGGGCACGTCGCGGCGGCGTACCTGACAAAGCCGGACCTGGAGCCGCCGTTCGTCGCCCTGATCGCCTCCGGCGGGCACACAGCACTCTATTCTGTTGACGCCGGCGGGATGCGCCTCCTCGGGGAGACGCTGGACGATGCGGCGGGCGAGGCTCTGGACAAGGGCGCCAGGATGCTCGGCCTCGGCTTCCCCGGGGGGCCGGAGATCTCGAAGGCCGCCGAGCACGGTGACGCGACCCGCCACGACTTTCCCGTCGGACTCAAGAGCAGGGACAACCTGGACTTCAGCTTCTCGGGCCTGAAGACGAGCCTCCTCTACAAACTGAAGGCGCTTGACGGGGAAGGGGTGCGCCGGGAGCTACCGCACCTGGCGGCGGCCTACGAGCTGGCCGTCGTGGAGGCCCTCTCCCGGAAGCTCCTGCGCGCCGCCGAGGCGCATCGAGCAAGCACGGTCGTCGTCGCCGGGGGTGTCGCCGCCAACCGCCTCCTGCGCCGCACCCTCGAAGAAGAGTGCGGGGGCCGCGGGCTCCGGCTCGTCATACCGCCGCCCGAGCTTTGCACGGACAACGCGGCCATGATCGGGGCTGCGGCCTCGCTCTCGGAGGCCGTGCCCTTCCCGGATTACCTGAGCCTGAACGCCCGTAGCGTGTAGGGCTCGCAGGGAACCTTGCGTCCTTGACGGGTGGGGGACTATCTGTGAGAGTGAAGCCCGTTTGCCGGAGGATCGGGAGAGGGGTGGTGGGTGCATCGGTTGGGATGGATGAGGCTCGCTTGCCTGTTCCTCATCCTGACCGTCCTGACGGCCCTCGTACGCGTCGGAGATACCGGGGCCCGCTCGCTGGGCGCCCGGGTGCCGGACGCCATGTCCCTCGCGTCCGGGGGGCCGCAAGAGCCAGCCGTCCCGCAATGGACGGAGGGCCAGGTCTCCTCGCTCGAGGACTCCAGCGAAGAGGCCCTGCGCGCGGAGGACGCTTCCCGATCCGGGGAGCCCAGGCCTCCCGCACCGGAGAGGGAAGAGCGGGTCCAGCCCGTAGAGGAGAAGGCGCGGGAGATCCCCGCGGCCGAGCCGCCGGTCTTCTACCGCCCGGCGGACCCGGTTAAGTCCGCGGATGCCGGACCTGTGTGCGGCGACCTGCGCGGCGCTCCCGAGGGGGGCAGGATCGTCTTTCCCCTGGAGCAACAATTCTTCTCTTCCTATGAGGACACCTGGGGGGCGCCGCGCGCGCAGGGCGGTCACGAGGGCACGGACCTCATGACCCCATCGGGCGTTCCAGAGTACGCCGTAACGGACGGCACCGTCGTGCCGGTCGCCGGCTCCAACGCCGGCGGATGGAACACTCTAGGCGGCCACGCGGTGATGGTCCGGGCCGACTACTCCATAGGACCCGTCGAGGCGGGCGACCTCTTCTACTACGCCCACCTGGAGCGGAAGAGCCCGCTCGAGATCGGGACCAGGGTCAGCGCCGGGCAGGTCGTTGGCTACGCCGGCGACACGGGACAGGGACCGCCGGGCACCAGCGGCCTCTTCCCGCCCCACCTCCACCTCGGCTGGTACGACGGGACCGGCGGGAGGGAAGAGGCGGACTCGGGGGCCATGAACCCTTACCCGCTGCTGGAGTGGATCAAGTCGAACGGCGGCGCCGTCTCAGGTGGGTCGGACGCCCGCTTCTGCGAGGCCCCGAGGACCAGCCCGCCACCCTCCGGCCAGGACGGCCTCAGCCCGGACCTCGACACCGGCTCGGACAACCCGAGGCCGGTCCGCGCCACCGGAGACGTAGATAACGACCGCGGCAACAGACCTCCCGGGAAGAAGTCCCCGCGCCCCGAACCCTCGAAAAAGGACCAGAACCAAACCTCTCGGAAACCCCCGGGCGGGGACCGTCCGCAGGCGCACAAACCCGACCGCCGGGGTACGGACCAACGGGGAGCGACTCGTCCCCAGGCCGGCGAGGACGGCCATGAAGCGCCAGAGCCGGAGCCGCCAGAGAAAAAAGACCCGCCAAACAACGACCCGCCGGAGGAGAGCCCCTCGAAACCGGCCTACTCGAAACCGGCCTACTCGAGATCGGCCCCCTCGAAAGAGTCCTCGTCAGAAACCCAGTACGGCTCTTCTACCGAAGAGCAGGCCCAACCAACCGGAAAACCTCCTCTGGAAGCGGATCTAGAACCGGAGTCTGGCGGCAAGCCCACCCCGGACGAAAACAAGGGCGGGGACCCCCAAAAAGCGTCCAAGGGCGGGGACCCCCGAAAAGCGTCCCCCGGAGACCGCTGACCCGCCTCCGCGCGTAGGCACGGTCCTCGACCCAATCGAAGAACCCACCCCGGCATCGAAGCGCGCCACGGAGCCTCATTGCTTACCAGAAAATCGGCTGCTGAAAGCCCGCAGCCCGCGGTCTAGTCCGTCTCGAGCACCCTCTTGCGGTCCTCGCCGGTCAGAACCGTGCTGCGGGCGCACTCTATACAGGTCGCTTGCAGGTTTTTCGGGTGGTCCTTGAGGTAGACGAACGCGAGCTTCTTCGGGACCCGGTAGAGGATGTGCTCGGTCCGGTGGCCGCAGGGTTCGCAGGGACGCTGCTCCCGGCCTAGCTCCGCCGGGATCCTGCTGAGGCTCGGAATCCTGTCTGTTCGGAAGATGCCCACCGTTGAATTGTACCCCGCCCGGGAATATACTCTCGCCGCTGGCACTCGGAAGACGAGAGTGCCGAACGCGGGAAAGAAAACGCGTG
>CADCUW010000408.1 GCA_902805985.1 uncultured Rubrobacteraceae bacterium | reverse complement strand
TGGGTGGTGCGGGGGAGAGGGTTGTTGTGGACGTCTTCCGCCAACTGCGGGGTGAGGCAGATCCTGCGTTTTCTGACCTCGATAAGGCCGTCGCGCTGGAACTCGCTCATCACCTTTGAGACGGCCTCGCGGGTGGAGACGATCATGTTCGCAAGGTCCTGGTGGGTGAGGCGTACGTTCAGGACCGTGCCGGAGGCGGTAGTCTCCCCGAACCTCTCGCCGAGGTTCAGGAGCAACGTGCCCAGGCGCGCCGCGACTTCCCGGTTGAGGAGGCTTTCGATCGTCTCGTCGGACTGCCGGAGACGATCGGAGAAGGAGAAGAACAACTTACCGGCGAACGCCGGGTGGCGCCTTACCGCCTCGGCGAGGACGGGTTTGCGCACCACGGCGACCCGGGCCTCCGTCACCGCCTCGGCAAAGCACCTCTGCCGGCCCCCCTCGTCGAGGCCGAGCTCGCCGAAGACGCCCCGGTCCTTCAACAGGGCTACCGTGGCCTCCTTGTACTCGCCGTAGATCTTGTACAGGCGCACCGTGCCTTCGAGCAAGAAATAGAGCTGCCCGTCGGGATCTCCCGCGGCGAAGGCGAGGTCCCTGGCGCCGAAGCGCCGTCCGGCCACCCGGATGCCGGCGTTCTCGAAATCCTGGAGGCCGAGGTGCCGGGAGCCCGCTGCGATCTCGGAGACGCCGTCGCGGTGTCTAAGCACCTCCCCTTTCCCCTCTCTTGTTGGAACGATATGTGACGGCTCTCTCGCGACGCTCCATGCTCTGCTAGCCGGCCCGGTCTGGCACAAGCTTCTGACGGCCGCTCTCTCTCGCCCCATCTCCTTTGACCCCGCCGAAGAACTCCTCGCCCTCTATGGGGAACACCACCCGCACCTCGAGGCCGGGAAAGCGCTCCCTGGCGATGCCGACCGCCTGCTTTATGCTGTCGGCGCACACCTCGACCTCCACGGGGGCGTTCCCATCGCGTACCTCCAGGGAGACCTTAATCATCCGTTTCCGCCTTCGTGAGAGCCCGGGAGGGTGACCTTTGGGAGATAATAAGTGGGGAAGAGAGAAAGAGAGGCCACCCGACCCCTGGGCGTTCGATGGCGCGCCGCTGGCCACGGAGAAGCGAGTGCCGCTCTATGTGGACGCCGCTGACCATCTCGCCAACGAGTATGCGCGGATCTCTCCGCGGTGCCATCGGACTTTACGACTAGTCGCGGCCGGTAATGGTGGCTAGGGCGAATGTCCTACTAGGGTCCTGTCGAGACCCGGAGCCGGGCGGCCCCGGGTTCGTTCCTCGCGGGTTTTGGCGGGAGGAACGAACCTTATGTTAACCTTCCCCTGGGAGATAGGTCCACGAGCAACGAGATTACCGTGTCCTCGTCAGCTGACCCCAGAGATCGGCCCAGCACCATGGAGTCCGGGAAAAACGGGCGTGAATCAGAACGGCTGGCTGCGCTCGAGTCTCTCGGGGCGGCCAGGCCCGAGGCGGACCACGTCCTCCAGGAGCTCGTAGACGAAGTGCGAGGCGTGTTCGGCACGGACCTTTGCATGGTCAACCTGATCCTCTCGGACGTACAGTACTTCAGGGCCTGGTCGGGAGACCTCGCGGAAGACCTTGCCGAGGCGAGGCAGGACCCCCGCGGGCGGAGCATGTGCCGGTACGTGATCGAGAGCGAGGCACCGCTGGTCGTCGAGGACTTCCTGGCCACCGAGCGGTTCAGGGACCAGTATTTCTGCGTCAACTACGGCATCCGCTTCTACGCGGGGACCCCTCTTGTGACCTCGGACGGACAGGCCATCGGTACCCTGTGCCTGCTCAGCACCCGTCCCACCGAGTTCGGCGAGGACCAGATGCGGGTGCTAGGGGCGTTCGCCCGGGCCGTGGTCGGACGGCTGGAGCTCCTCGGGGCCCTCGGGCGCGAGCAGGCCGCCAGGGAGGAGGAGGCCCAGCGCGGCCAGGAGCTGCAGCAGACGCTGGACAGCCTCTCGGCCCACATAGCCATCATCGACGAGTCGGGCGAGATCGTCGCGGTGAACGGGGCCTGGAGGGCGTTCGCCGAGGCAAACGGGGGCGACCCCAAGAGGGTCTGCGAGGGCGCGAACTACCTGGCGGCCTGCGAATCGGCCACGGCCCGAAACACCGGGGACGCCGCCGCGTTCTCGGAGGGGATAAGGGCCGTCCTCTCCGGCCGGTGGGAGAGCTTCGAGATGGAGTACCCGTGCCACTCGCCCACCGAGCGGCGCTGGTTTATAGGAAGGGTCACGCCGTATCTGCGCAACGAGAGGTCCTGGGCGGTGGTAGCCCACGAGAACATAACCGAGCGCCGGATAGCCGAGGAGGCGCTGCGGGATCAGAAGGTCCTGCTCGAGACTATCCTGGGCCAGGCGGCGGACGCCATCGTGGTCTGTGACGATGAGGGCAGCTTCACGTTCGCCAACGCCGCCGCCAGGCACATGGCCATGCGGGACCCCGAAGGCACGACGCTCGAGGCGACCCCGGGGGTGTGGGGCGTGGCCCACTACCCGGACGGCAGCCGCGTACCGTCGGAAGAATGGTCCATAGCCAGGGCTCTGCAGGGGGAGACGACCGTCGGTAGGGAGACGCGCATGGTGAGGCCCGACGGCAGCCACTACGACGTCCTCGTAAGCGCCGCCCCTCTGAACAATGCGGACGGGGGGCTCGTCGGGGCGGTAGCCGGCCTGCTGGACATCACCGAGCGCAAGCAGGCTGAGGTGGAGCGGGACCTCCTTCGCCGGCAGGAGATCGAGGCCCGCACCCAGAGGGAGGAGCGCCGCAGGGTGGCGCGGGACCTGCACGACGTGGTCCTCCAGGACCTCTCCGGCGCCCTCCAGTCGCTGCGGCTCACCCACCTGCGGGCCAGGGGCTCGGGCACAGACCTGGACCTCACGGAAGAGCTCGAAGCCCTCGGGAGGGCGGCCTCGGGCCTCCGAAGCGCCATGTACGACCTGAGGCACGAGCAGGAGCGGCCGTTCTTGAGGTCCGTCGAAACTCTGGTGGACCTGAACCGGCAACTGACGCCGGGGTGCGAGACGAAGTTCACGGTCGAGAGAGGGTTCCCGGAGGAGCTACCCCGGGAGGTGAGCGTGGAGCTGCTGCGCGTACTGCAAGAGGCGCTCATCAACGCCCGGCGTCACTCCGGGGCGGAGAACGTCGAGGTTAGGCTGCGGGCCGGGGGCGGGTCGCTGGTGGCAGGGGTGTTCGACGACGGGAAGGGGTTCGATCCGGCGTCCAGGCGGGCCGGTGTGGGGCTCTCGGCGATGCGCGAGAGAGTCGAAGGCCTCGGCGGGGTGATCGAGGTAGAGAGCCGGCCCGGCGAGGGGACGAGCGTTACGGTTACGGTTCCGCTGGGGGGCGGTACTCCAGATCCTCGACGTCTATGACGCCCTCCCGTATGGCGTAGATGACGGCCTGGGTCCGATCAAAGATGTGCAGCTTCCTGTAGATGTTCGAGGTGTGGTTGCGAACCGTTTTATCCGAGATGCCTAAAGACCCGGCGATCTGCCGGTCGCTCATGCCCCGGGCCAAAGCTCTTATCACCTCGAGCTCCCTATCGGTGAGCGGCGGAGGGGAGAGTTGCGGGTTCGTGGACCGGCCGGCCTCGAAGGTGCTGAGCATCTTCTGGGCGAGGTCGGGGGCGATGATGGTGTTGCCCGCGTGGACCGTCTGGATGGCGCGGGCGAGATCCTCGGGTTCGGAGTCCTTCAGCAGGTAGCCCTGGGCTCCGGCCTTTATGCCCTCGAAGACGTGCTCGTCCTCCTCGTGCCCGGTGAGGATGATCACCGCGGTCCGCGGCAGGAGGTTTCGGATCTCACGCGTAGCGCTTATGCCGTCCATCTTCGGCATGGAGATGTCCATCAGCACCACGTCGGGCTCCTCCTTGCGGCACAGCGCGACGGCCTCCTCGCCGTCGTAGGCCACGCCCACCACCTCGACGCCGGGCAACATATCGACGAGGCCCGAGAGGCCCTTGGCGAAGAGCCGCTGGTCGTCCACGACCGCCACGCGGACGGTCTCCCCTTCGGCGTTGCTCAAGAACCTAGCCCCTCTGTCTCTTTGGAGCCCACCATGACCTCTACTGTATTCGCTTCTGGCCGAGCCTGCCGTCGGGAGAGCGGGTGGGGATCGCAACGGTCCCAATCTCCTACAGGATCTCTTACACCGCAGGCGACTTCATCGGGAATTTAGATTAACGCCGCTGGGTAATCTCGTCTGGGGCATCCGTCCCGATCACCGCCACGACCCGTCGACCATGAGCTTCGGGCCTGCCGACACCCGCGTACGGGAGGATTGGGACAATATGTCCTTCAGATTGTGACGCC
>CADCUW010000407.1 GCA_902805985.1 uncultured Rubrobacteraceae bacterium | reverse complement strand
TCGGCGTTCCTCGCTCGGAGCCCGCGATCCGGGGCCGCGGGCAGGGCGTCGAGGTCGGCCTCGGCGGTAGGCGCCACGGTCTCGTCTGCCTCTTCGGTCTCGGCCGCTCCCTCGTCCCCGAAGAGCCCGCCCAGGTGGGCCTCGGCGGCGAACCTCGGGACCCGGCTCCCCATGGAGGCGTTGGCCTCGACCTTGGTCGCGTCGAAGAAGAGCTCCTCGCCCCACACCAGCCCGGCATCGACGCACTCCTCGACGATACGCTCGAAGAAGCGGCGGAAGACCTCCAAGCCGAATCGCTACCTTATGCGGGTGAGGGAGGAGTGGTCGGGAAGCGGCTCGTGGAGGTCGTAGCCCAGGTACCACCTCAAGGAGAGGCGGTCGGCGACCGCCGCCATCAGTTGGCGCTCCGAGCGGATGCCCTCGAAGAAGCAGGGGGCGCGCTTGGCGATGTCTACTTCTCCTTGAGCTCGTACGGTCAGGGCCCTCTGTTCCAATAGACCAGGGCATGCCGTCGGTGGCGTCCGGGCCCTCGAATGTGTAAGACGTTTGTGGCGCGGAAAAAGCGACCCATCCCTCGCACCGTCATCGCGGCTGCGGACCAGGGCGCTCCTATGGGAGCTCGTCGCGGTTGGCCGGAGCCGGGCCGAAGGAGGTGATCACCCCCTCCTGCTAACCGGGAACGCAACCTCGGAACCGTAGATCCAACCGGACTAGGAGGGGCCGCAGCCGAAGGCGGCCTGGCCGGCGAAGGGATCCTTCCGGCAGGCACGAACCCTCTCGACCGCGGGGATCGGGGGGTGCCGAGTACCCGGTAGACCTCCGAGCCGTCGGCGATCACGGAGGCCGGGTCGCGCGCTGCAGCACGACCCGGCCTCCGTGGCGCTCGTCCGACGGTTGGGTTGGTCCTGAGGGGGGAGGTTCGGGAGGTGTTCGCGCGGGTGGGCGCCGGCCAAGCGCCAGAGGTCCCCTCACCGTGGAAGCGGGGCCACTGAGAGAGGACAGCGAAGGTGAGAACCTCGCTCGGGAAAAGCAGCGGCGGACATTCAATCCTACGGAGCCTGGCTCGATGGTTCCTCGCCGCCGATCGTCCATCGGGACGCAGAGCGAAGCGGTGGACTTGCCGCTCGGGAGGCGACGCTGGCAGCCGGCGGTCACCGGATCCAGGTACCGTCGGGCGCGCATCAATCGGCGCCCTCCGCGCGCCAGATCCTGCTCATCAGGTCCGCGCCCGCACCACCTGAACACGCCACGGGTCCATCCGCAGCACGGCGACGCCCCGATTCATTCGACGCCGTACCTCTGGAAGGTACCAAGGGTGAATGTAAAGCTTGTTTTAGACCGAACTATCTCCTACAATACTCACATTAATGAATGTTTCATGAATGTGAGTATTGTTGTTGTGAGTAGATCGGAAACCGGCAGATGAGCGACTTCGTCGGCAGGCGCGGCTACATGGCGACCCTGGAGGCCGAGTTGGACAGGGTTCGGCAAACGGGCCGTGGCCGCTTCGTCTCCATGCGGGGACGGAGGCGGGTCGGGAAGTCGCGCCTGGTGGATGAGTTCCTCGGGCGGGGCGCCCGGCCTTCGGTACCTCACGTCTTCTTTACCGCCTCCAGGCAGCCGCTCGCGCGCGAACTCGAGATGTTCGCGCAGGAGGTGGCGCGCTCGGAGCTGCCGGCCGGGACCGTGGTGCGCGGCGGGGGGGTGACCTTCGGGTCGTGGGACGGGGCGCTGACCTTCCTGGCCACCGCCGCCGGCGAGACCGCGCAGGTCATCGTGATAGATGAGTTCCCCTACCTCGTGGAGCAAGACCCTTCCCTGGAGGCGACCTTGCAGAAGGTCTGGGACAGGTACCTCGGGGAGGCCCCGGTACTCCTCGTGCTCATAGGTTCGGACGTATCCATGATGTCGGCGCTCACGCAGTACGACCGGCCGCTCTACGGGAGACCGACCCTGGAGGTGGTCGTGGAGCCCTTCGGCCCGCACGAGACGGCCGAGATGCTGGGTTTGCCGGCCGCCGACGCGATCGATGCCCAGCTGGTCCTCGGCGGGTTTCCCCAGATCACCCAGGAGTGGCGGCGTGGGACGGACATGTGGGACTTCCTGGAAGAGCAGCTCTCCAACCCCACCTCGCCGCTCATCGTCGGCGGGGAGCGCATCTTATCTGCGGAGTTCCCGGAGGAAGCCAGGGCCCGGCAGGTGCTCGCGACCATCG
Source organism: uncultured Rubrobacteraceae bacterium (assembly GCA_902805985.1). Lineage (GTDB taxonomy): Bacteria > Actinomycetota > Rubrobacteria > Rubrobacterales > Rubrobacteraceae > Rubrobacter_D. The sequence continues at coordinate 2,125 of CADCUW010000407.1, read as the reverse complement.
GCTCCGGCGAGAGGACCTTTACCACCATACAGCGTCGCGCGGGCATCCACGAGACGACCCTGCAGAGGGCGCTGGAGGTGTTGGTCGGGCAGAAGCGTGTGGTGTCGGCCGAACGCCCGCTCTCGGGCAGGGCCTCGAGGGAGACGCACTACGCGGTCGCGGACCCCCACCTTCGCTTCTGGCTGCGCTTCGTAGGTCCCAACATGGCCGAGATAGAGCGCGGGCGCGGAGGCCTCGTGGTCGCGAAGATCCGGGAGGATTGGTCCACGTACCGCGGCAGGACCGTGGAGCCGTTGGTTAGAGAGTCCATCCTTCGCATGCTGCCCGACGGGCGCTTCGGGGACGCGCGGTACGTGGGCGGGTACTGGACGAGGAAGGGCGACGTGGAGGTTGACCTGGTCGGGGCACGGAAGAAGTCGCGCCCAGAGCGCGTCGCGTTCGTGGGCTCGATCAAGTGGAGGGAGAGGACGCCCTTCGGCGGTCGCGACCTGGGGCGCATCGCGGCGCAGCGGAACGAGGTGCCCGGCACCGACGAAGACACCGTCCTGGTTGGTGTCTCCAGGGAAGGATTCGACGAGCAAGGTGGGGGTGTCGATGTGGCCTTGGTTCCCGAGGATCTGTTAGAAGCCTGGAGGTAGCGACCCGGTAGCAGAGAGCCGAGGTCGCATGGGGAAGTCCGGTCTTTTCACTGTCCGGCGTGCGGGCCTGAACTCGGAGGAAAGGACCTTACTTCGCCGAGACACACGGTGATATGGTGGTCGATCCCGCGGAAGATAGTCGAAGGTTACGAGGTACTCGAGTCGGCCGTGGTCGCGATGGATCCTCTTCTGGGCATCGTGAGCGCCGGGTCCCGCAGGCTCGTCCGTCGCCTCTTCGGGAAGGGTCGTCCGCTCCGGGGATACGGGGGAACCGACGGACGGGCATCGTGGATCGGTGCTTCACCGGGGCGCGGGGGCGGCGCTACCGTGGCAGTCTTGTCCCTGGCGCGCGGGGCCAGCTTCGCTACCGTCCGTCTTCGCCGGCCTCCGGCTTTGCCTACGGCCGGACTCGCCGGACGACCTGCGGCCCCAGCGAAACTCGAGTCGTGGCTGGTGCGCAGACGACGCGTCACCGGCCCCTCCGCAGCATAGCGGAGAGCATCGGGGCCGGTTCCGTGGGGTCTGTGGTGGGCGCTGGTGGGCGGTAGGGGTGGCTCCGCCAGAGGGTCCGGCTCCGCCGGAGGTTCCGGGTCGGGTTCCCGATCGGCTGCCTCCGGGACGGGTCGGGACCTGTCCGGGTACCGTCAGGCGGTTACCGTGGCCGGGGTGGTCTTCGATGTCGTGTCGTCTTCTTTGGGCGGGGGCGTGGGCAGCGGTGGCTCTGCCGGGGGGCGGGGCGTTCGTCGTCCGGACGACGAACGCCCGGAGGAAGGCGAGGTCGGGGGTCGAGGGTAGATGGTCGGCGTGCTCCCGTCCGACAGGGAGATCTTCCCGTCGGCCGACGCCCTCGGGGTGCCGCTCCTCAAGGCGGAGGACTTCGAGCCCTCTTACCTGGTCCCGCACCGCCAGAAGGTAAGGACGGAGTACCCTCTGTCCGGGGGCGCCGTCTACTTCTTTTTGGACGACGGGCGCTTCGAGCCCGTGTTGAAGACCCCGCGCAAGGGCCTCTCCTACGTGGAGGGCGTCGGCGCCGCCCTCACGCCGGACTTCTCCGTTGATTTTGAACCGTCACGGAGGCTTACGCTCTGGCAGTCTGTTTGCGTAAGGTTCACCACGGGAAATCCGAGGGCCGCGGCGAGCGCTTCTCGGCGTCGCTTTGCGCGCGGAAGGAGCCGAAGCACCGGTCCCGCCCGCCACGGTCGTCCCGGTCCCACCGCGTTCCTAGTGGGCGAGCAGCTCTTTGACGACTCCGTCGATCCACTGGAGATCGACGGGGCTGTCACCGCTTCCCGCGAAGTGACCCCACACCCCCGGAATCACTCGCACCTCCCCGTTGGGGATGTACTGTGACGCGTACTCCTCGTCCTCCGGAGGGAAGTACAAATCCTTCTCGGCGGGCATGGCGATGAGCTTGGCCTTGATCGACTGCAGCGCCTTGATGTGGTTGCCGTCGAACCCGGGCGTCGCACCAACATCGCCGTACTGCC
>CADCUW010000406.1 GCA_902805985.1 uncultured Rubrobacteraceae bacterium | reverse complement strand
TCCGGCGGCACACCTCGAGCCCGTTTAACTTCGGGAGCATGAGGTCGAGCACGACGAGGTCGGGGCTGCTGCTGCGGAAGAGCTCCAGGGCCTCCTCCCCGTCGGCGGCCGAGACCACTGCGTGCCCGTCGCGGCGCAGGTAGAGGCCGACCACCTCCCGGATGTTCGGCTCGTCGTCGACGATCAGGACCTTTGCCACCGCTGAACCCACTCCTCCCCTCTCCGCAAGATTATATCCCGCCATCTACCGGCCACGCGCCGGCCCTCCTCCGCGATCTCTCCCGGCGTACAGGCCACGTTAACCTGCCGCGCTTACACTACGGTTACGGTCTCCTTACAAGTAGCTTAACTTTCGGCGGCAGGCCCGGACCAGGCGAGACGTGCCATCGTGCCCCGCGCCCCGTGCTGCTACCCTCCCGGTGTCATGAAGGTCCTCAAAGAGATTCCCGATGGAGGGGATGGGGGGCCGACGGTTTGCGGGCTCTGATCCAGGCGCAACCGCGAAGCGTAGTGTGGCAGCGACGGGGCTCGTGCTACGGGTGCGCGGTTTGCGGAAGGTGGGTGGTACGGTACATGAACCTGGCGGCCAAGCACTTCCGCTCCCGGCTGCTCCCGTTCATCGAACGTCGCGCGGATCTCGCCGTCGGTCTCCTGCTCGTCATCTTGACCCTGGTTGCGGTGTGGGACCTCGTGGTTGGCGGTACCGTCGTCGGCAAGGACACCATTACCCAGTACTACACCTGGCACTCGTACCTGGGCGAGAGGTTGCGCGCCGGGGACGTTCCGGGCTGGAACCCGCACCAGTTCAGCGGGGCCCCGTTCGCGGGCGACCCCCTGTCCGGCTGGTCCTACCTGCCGGCGATGATCCTGTTCACCGCGCTTCCGGTGTCGGCGGCGGCCAAAGGCTACCTGTTCGTCCACCTGCTGCTGGCCGGGCTCTTCGCGTACGCCCTCGCCCGGGTGCTTCGCATGAACCTGGCGGGCGCCCTGCTGGCGGCCGTGGCCTACGAGTTCAACGTCTTTATCTACTGGCGCAACCTGTGCTGCTCCCCGTACGCCAGCGTCATGGCCTGGCTGCCGCTCGCGATCCTCGGCGTCGAGCTCGCGGTTCGCAGCACCCGCTGGCCCGAGCGGGGCCTCTGGCTGGGGGTGGGCGGGCTGGCGCTGAGTCAGATACTGGCCGCGTGGCCCGGGCAGGGTTCCTACTACGCCCTGCTCGCCCTCGGCGGGTACGTGGCCTACCGCGCGCTCCTCTTCCCGCCGGAGAACACCCGCGGCCTCAGGGGACGGGTCCTTGGCTCCCTCATCCACGGCGGCGGGGTGCTGCTGTTCGGGTTCGGGCTGGCCGCCGCCGGCCTGCTCCCCAGGCTGGAGTACCAGACGCTCTCCACCCTGGCCGACGGCTACGGCAACATCGAGGGCGTGAGGGCCGCCTGGGGGGGATGGACCTCCGACGACTGGAAGAGGCTGCCGGCGCCGGGCCTGATCTACCCCGGGCTCACGGTCCTGGTCCTGGCCCTCGCAGCACCCCTGGTCGCCCGCACGCGGCACGCCGCGCCCTTCTTCCTTCTCCTCTCGCTCTTCGCCCTCGTCCTCTCCACCCCGGACGGCACGGTGCTGCACTCGGCGCTGTACTCTCTGTTGCCCGGCTTTGAATGGATGCACCCCCACGGCCCGGGACGGATAAAGGTGATCCTGTACCTCGGGCTCGCCCTGCTTGCCGGCGCGACGGTGAGCCGCCTTGGAGAGCGCGGCGCGGGGTCCCTGGTCGCCGTCCCCGCCGCGACCTCGCTGTTGCTGGCGGCCTGCGTCGTGGCGCTTCTGGCGACGGAGGGGCCCCCGGCAGGCCTCGGAGTGGGCGTCTCTGTTGTCTCGCTGTCCGCCCTGGCGGTCGCCAACGCGTGCGTGGCGGCCTACGCCCTCTCCCCGAAGGGCCGTCGGGGTGCCGTCCTCCTGATGGTGCTCGTGCTGTTCGTCGACCTGCTCGTGGCCGGGAGGGCCACCGTCGCGGAGCGGGCGGACGCCGACCTGGGCAAGGACCTCGTGAAGGTGGACCTCTCCCGGTACTTCGAGCCCACGGGGGCGGCGAGGTTCCTCCGATCGGAGGTCGAGGAGGAGCCGGCCCGCTACTTCGGCTACGGCCCGCGCCGCATGGGCGATGGGTGGAGCTTCAACTACAACAACCGGTTCGCGGAGCGGGAGACAAGCTCGCTCCTGGCGAGCAACATGGGAACCCCGCTCGGCCTGCAGAGCATCCAGGGCTACAACGCCGTCCACATCGCCCGCTACGACGCATTCATGGAGGCCCTCAACGGGAGAACCCAGGGCTACCACAACGCAGACGTGGTCTCCAGAGGCCTGGACTCCCCGCTGCTGGACCTGCTCAACGTCCGTTACATGGTCGTGCCAGCGGACGTGGACCCCGACCAGGATGGGCTGCGAAGTCTAAAGGAGGCCCACCCGACCGTGTACGAGGACGATTTGGTGGAGGTCCTCGATAACCGCGACGCGCTTCCCCGGGCCTGGATCGTCCACTCTGCAAGAGAGGCTTCGCCGTCGGAGACGCTAGAACAACTGGGCTCCGGCGCGGTGGACCCGAGAGAGACGGCGCTGCTGGAGCGGCGACCACCGGACCTCGCCGTCCCGGACGACCCGGCCGCCGACCGCGCCACGGTGACGGAGTACGAGGCCGACAGCATGAGCCTCAAGACCGTGACCGGGGCGCCGGGCCTGCTCGTGCTCAGCGAGCCGTACTACCCGGCGTGGAAGGCCTACGTCGACGGCGAGCCGGCCCCCCTCTACGTCGCCGACCACGCGCTGCGCGCGGTCCCCGTACCCGCCGGAGAGCACTCGGTGGAGCTCCGCTACGAGTCGTGGACCCTGCGCACCGGCCTGGCCGTCTCGCTGGCCGCCTACCTGGCGCTCGCCTTGCTGGTCATCTCCGCCGCGCGCAGACGCCGGAGAGGAACGGACAAGAGCTCGACCACCGACGCCACCTAGGACGTCGCGCGGGTCAGTTACCGGCGTCGGGATCGCCCGTTGTCACCCCGGCCACCCAGCGGATAAGGGCTGCCGGTCATCCGCCGGAAGAGCTCGCATTTTTACTTGTACGGCAATTCGGGTACGTTGGTGGGTACAGTGTCCGAGAATGAGAGGAGACTCGTGCAGCGCATTCAACGTGTCGAGCTGGAGAACGCTTCGGAAGAATCGCGTCCGCTGATGGAGCAGGGCGCCGAGGGCGCCGGCAAGATGCTCAACTTCTACAAGACCTTCGCCAACTCGCCGGCGGCGTTCAAGGGTTACATGGACCTGAACGGCACACTCAAGGGCGGCGCCCTGGACCGCCAGATGCAGGAGTCCATAGCCGTCGCCGTCTCGGACTTCAACGGCTGCGCCTATTGACTGGCCGCACATACTGGCCTGGCAGGCCAGGAAGGGTTGAGCGAAGAGGAGATCCGGCAGGCGCAGGGCTTCGAGTCCGATGACGCCCGGCGCGCGGCCGGCCTGCGGTTCGTCCGCGAGGTCGTCGAGACCAGGGGCCACCCGTCCGACGAAGCCGTCAACGGCGCGCGCGAGGCCGGCTTCAGCGACGAGGAGATCATGGAGATGGTCGCACACGTCGCGCTTACGACCTTCTCCAACTACACAAACGACCTCGCCGCCACCGAGCTCGACATACCCGAGGTCGAGCAGGTACACGGCTAGGGGTGGTTTACCGGGGGGCGGTTCGCCGTCCCCTTCCTCAGGCGAACCGGAGGGAAGACTTGGTACGCGAGATCGCGGTGTTCCGGACACAGGAAGGCCAGGCGGAGGCGTTTGTCCGGGCATACGGGGGTGTCGCGAACATGCTCGACGAGGCGGAGGGTAGCAGGGGCGCCGTCCTCCACCGGGGCGTCGAGGACCCTGACTCGTTTACCCTGATCGTGGAGTGGGACTCGGTCGATACCCACATGGCCCTGAAGCAGAAGCCCCGGTTCGAGAGCTTCGGGGAGGCTATAGGGTCTTACCACGTCGGCCAGCCCGAGGTGCGACACGTGGAAGTCGTGGCCTGAGGGGCAGACGTGCCCGAGGCGCTAGGTTTCGACATCTACGGTACGCTCGTCGATCCTCTGGACATGGACGAGCACCTCGAGGAGATGGTAGGGGAGGAGGCCGCGCGCTTCTCGGCCCTCTGGCGCCAAAAGCAGATCGAGTACACCTGGCGGCGGGGCCTTATGCGCGAGTACGCGGACTTTGGGGTCTGCACCCGCCAGGCCCTGGACTTCGCCGCCCGCTCGTTCGGCCTGGAACTCTCGGACGAAGGTCGGGAGGGGCTCGTGGAGGAGTACCAGAACCTCCGGC
>CADCUW010000405.1:3999-4363 GCA_902805985.1 uncultured Rubrobacteraceae bacterium | reverse complement strand
CAGGAACGTCAGACGCGCGTCCTCGCTCGCCACCGCCACCGCGAAGACCGGCGCCAGCGTCGAGACCGACCCGTCCATAAGACCGATAAGGGCCGGCTGGACCACCTTGAGCACGAAGTCCTTGCTGTGCCCGGCGGCGGTCATCTCCCGACCCCCGAACCCCAGCTTCTCCATAAACGCCGCCAAAGCCGCTATCCTCCCAGCACTCGCCGCTACCCATGAATTCTAGCGATCTCCTGGTATAAATCAAGAATAATTCTTGTTCCTGACAAATGACATCCATTAGCATCTGTGGGAGGGAAACGGCGGTGTTTCGAGGGTTTTGAGGACCTTACTGGGAACGGTTCGCTTCTGGAGTCGGGGG
>CADCUW010000405.1:2496-3989 GCA_902805985.1 uncultured Rubrobacteraceae bacterium | reverse complement strand
CCAGTTTCGCCTTCACGACCATATCCTCCATGTTGCGGTGGAGTTGGAAGCCGAGGCGTTCGCTTATGCGTTGCATGGGGCGGTTGTCCAGCAGGATCTCCGCGGTGATGCGGCGGAGGCCTTCGGCCCGGCCGACTTCGAGTAGGTGTTCGACGAGGAGGGTGCCGATGCCCCGGCGCTGGAAGCGGTCGCTGACGAGGACCGAGAACTCCGCCTCGGCGGGGGCGGCCGCGTTGCGGGAGAGACGGGCGACGCCCATGATCTCGCGCTCCCCGGTCTCGGGGTCGGTGCGCTCGGCGACGAGGGCCATCTCGCGGTCGTAGTCTATAAAGCAGATGCGCGTGAGGCGCTCGTGGGCCGTGCGCTGGTCGAGCTTCATCATGTGAAAGTAGCGCATGTAGACGCTCTGCTCGGAGAGCGTCTCGTGGAACCGGACCATCAGCGGCTCGTCCTCCGGGCGGATGGGCCGGACCCTGACCCGCCCGCCGTCAGGGGTCTCCTCGTCGGAGACGTACTGGATCGGGTACGGCCGGATCGCCGTCTGCGGGAGGTCTTCCTCGGCCGTCCGCGGGTCGTGGAGGACTACGCGGGCGTCGAGGGCGATGAGGCGCTCTGCGGAGACGAGCAGGGGGTTTATGTCCAGCTCCTCTATCCAGGGCTGCTCGACGACGAGCTGGGAGAAGCGCACCAGCAGCTTCTCCAGCGCCCCCACGTCGACCGGCGCCCGGCCGCGCACGCCGCCCAAGGCGTCGAAGATGCGGGTGCCCTCCATCATCCTGCGGGCGAGGGTGGTAGTAAGCGGCGGCAGCGCCAGCGCCCGGTCCTTGTAGACCTCGACCAGAGAGCCGCCCGAACCGAAGAGCAAGACCGGCCCGAACTGCGGGTCCAGGCTGCTGCCGACTATTAGCTCGTAGCCGTCGAGGTCCACCATCGGCTGCACCGCGGCCCCGCCGAAGTCCTCGGGCCTGAAGCGCTCGTGGATAGATGTCTCCATCTCCTCGAAGGCGTCCCTGACCTCTTCTGCGTTTTGCAGGTTCAGGCGGACGCCGCCGACATCGGTCTTGTGGGTGATGGTCTCCGAGTCGAGCTTTAAGACTACGGGGTAGCCCATCCGGTCGGCGAGGTCCACGGCCTCTTCCGCGCTGCGGGCGACCTCGGTCTCCACGGTCGGGATGCCGTAGGCGCCAAGGACCTTTTTTGCCTCATACTCGGTGAGGATGGTGCGTCCGGAGTCACGGACGGATGCTATGAGGTCTTCGACGGCCTCGCGGTCGGCGTCCGTATCGTCCGTGTGCTCGGGTGTTTCGTAGATGCCGCGCAGGTTGTAGGTGTAGCGCCACATGTTCGTGAAGGCGCGGGCGGCGGCGTCCGGGAACTCGAAGGTCGGGATGCCGGCGCCGTTCAGGACGGACTCTCCGGCGGAGATCTCGGCACCCCCCATCCAGCTCGCGAGGACGGGCTTGCCGGTCCTGTTCGCGTAGGGGACGAGGCGC
>CADCUW010000405.1:0-2486 GCA_902805985.1 uncultured Rubrobacteraceae bacterium | reverse complement strand
GAGCAGGCCGTCGCTCTCGGGGTCGTCAGCGGCGGTCTCGAGCGTCTTCGCGTAGCGCTCGGGGTCGGCGTCGCCGAGTACGTCCACGGGGTTACCGTGGCTCCAGGGGGCAGGGAGGATGCCGTTGAGCTCGTCCATGGTCTTATCGGAGATCTCGGTGAGTTCGCCGCCGCCGTTGATGAGGGCGTCGGTGGCGAGGACGCCGGGGCCGCCGGCGTTGGTGATGATCGTCATGCGTGGGCCGCGGGGTCGGGGCTGCTTGCCGAGAACCTCGGCCATGGCGAAGAGCTCTGAGATCTCGCCCACCCGCAGCACGCCGCTGCGGGCGAAGGCCGCGTCGAGCACCTCATCCGAGCCCGTGAGGGAGCCCGTGTGGGAGGCCGCGGCCTTGCCGGCCGCCTCGGTGCGGCCCGCCTTTATGACGATTATGGGCTTGGTGAGGGCGACCTCGCGGGCGGCTGAGAGGAACGAGCGGGCATCGCCGACGGACTCCATGTAGACGACAATGCTCTTTGTCTTCGGGTCGTCGCCGAGGTGGTAGATCAGGTCTCCCCAGCCCACGTCCATCATGGTGCCGACGGAGACGATGTTCGAGAAGCCGATGTTCTCCCTGAAGCTCCTGTCCAAGATGGCCGTCAAGAGCGCCCCGCTCTGGCTCAGAAAACCGACGCTGCCCGGCCGGGCCATGGCGCCCGCGAAGGTCGCGTTGAGGCCGGTGGTCGGGTTCATCACCCCGAGGCAGTTGGGGCCGATGATCCTCATCCGCCCCCGGCGGGCCTCGGCAAGGACCCGCTCTTCGAGCTCGGCCCCCTCGGCCCCCGTCTCCCTGAACCCGGCGGAGATGATGATGGCCCCCTTGACACCTGCCTCCACGCACTCGGAGATGATGTCCGGCACCGTCGGGGCGGGGGCTACGATCACGGCGAGATCAACCTTCTGCGGCACCTCCGAGACCGAGGGGTAGGCCTTGATGCCAAGCACGTTGGGCCTGCGAGAGTTGACCGGGAACACCGTACCGCCGAACGGGCTGGAGACGAGGTTCCACATAATTGTGCGCCCCACGCTCCCGGGCCGCTCGGTCGCGCCTACGACCGCCACCGTCTCCGGGCGGAAGATCGCCTCGAGCGACCCTCCCTCGTACCCCAGAACGTCGTGCGCCGGGTCTCCGCTCTTCGTTCCTCGCTTCATTGCGCCTCCCTTATGAAGCACGCTGGCCTCGCCAGCTTGTCAGCACGGCGCTTCGCGCCATTCAGCGCGCTCCGGCCTTCGGCTTCCGCTTTCGGCTCTGCTCTAGCGTGTGCTCTGTTGACGGAGCGTACTGCGCTATGTTTCTTGCGCACCTAATTTTGTAACATCGGGCCAGACGGTCGGGCGTGAAGGCGCCCACGGGCACCGCTCCGCGCCGGGAGCCTATTCACCCGGGCTGGCCGGATCACACGCGGGTGTCTCGCAGAGATAAGATCGCCAGAGCAGCCGCAGGGAGGAGCAACGTGATGGATCAACCAACCGCGGGGGAGGCGCTGAAGCGGCTCGGGCCGCTGGTGGGCAAATGGACCCTTGAGGCCGGGCCGCCGGGAGGGCCGCCGTGGCCGGACGAGACGCGGGCGACGATCGAATGGCACGACTCGGGCGCGCATCTGGTGCAGCGCTCGACCGTGGACGTGCCCGGGATGCCTGACGGCGTCTCGATTGTGGGATGCGACGCCGCGAACGGTACCTACTTCCAGCTCTACTCCGACGAGCGCGGCGTCTGCCGCGTCTACGAGATGAGCATTGGGGACGGGCGGTGGGCGCTCTGGCGCGAGGGCGAACCGTTCCCGCAACGCTTCACCGCGACGATCAGCGATGATGGCGACACCATCGCGGGCCGCTGGGAGAAGGCGCCGGACGGGCACACGTGGGAGACCGATTTCGATCTCACCTACCGCAAGGCCAGGTAGGCGACTTCATCGCGCAGCGCACTCGAGTGCTTCGACGACCGATGACCCATGGTCATGGAGAACCCGTCTGGAAAATAGCCGGAGGGGGGTCCTCAAACGTGCATTCTGGTGGCGAGAGGCGCCGGATCGATGCTTCTCTGCCTCCTCTTGGCGCCCCTCGGAAGCCCGATGTGGGACCCATCCCGATTTTCCAGACGGTCTCCGAAGGGGCCTTCTCCGAAACTCGGCCGCCAAGGACCTTCCTACCCCTGGCGCAGACGAGCCGCCATGGCTCGCGCCGCAAACCTAGACACGGCCGCCAAAACAGGCATGGATCTAACTGATGTCTGCGCTACTGCGCTGATGTCTTGGCGGACTCGGGCGCGCGATAGTGCTCTTCATCGAGGTCCGAGATCAGGCCTCTCCGAGCCGCGACCGATCAGGGCGACGGTGCAGCCCTCCGCGCCGAAGCGCGTCGCGATGGCGTGAGCGTTTCCCGGTCCACACCCGACGGCGCCGAGGAAGAGGCATTGATGACTCCGATCGGGTTGGTGTGGCTGTGTGATT
>CADCUW010000404.1 GCA_902805985.1 uncultured Rubrobacteraceae bacterium | reverse complement strand
CGTACTCCGTCGCCTGGCTCTCGGGCTTTATGTCTATCTTCCAGTCCGTCAACTTCACCGCGAGGCGGGCGTTCTGGCCCTCGCGGCCGATCGCCAGCGAGAGCTGGTCGTCCGGCACGATCACCTCAGCCTGCTTCTCGTCCTCATCCAGATACACCTCGCGCACTCTTGCGGGGCTAAGCGCCTTCGCAATAAACCGCGCGGGCTCCGGGTCCCACTGGATTATGTCTATCTTCTCGTTCCTCAGCTCCGAAACGACGGCCCGCACGCGGCTACCCCGCGGCCCGACGCACGCCCCGACAGGATCGACGCCCTGCTCATTGGACCAGACCGCAACCTTCGAGCGGAGCCCCGCCTCGCGGGCGACGGCCCGGATCTCGACGAGCCCGTCGTAGATCTCCGGCACCTCTAACCTGAAGAGCTCCTTTAGCAGCCCCTCGTTGCGACGGCTTACCGTCAGGCTAGGGCCGCGACCGCCCTCCCGGATCTCGAGCAGGAAGACCTTGAGGCGCTGGCCGTTCTCGTAGCGCTCCTGCGGCACCTGCTCGCTGGCGGGCAGGATAGCCTCGACCTGGCCGAGATCCACCAGAGTCATCCGCCTGTGGGCCTGCTGGACGATGCCGGTAACGATGTCCTTCCCGACGCGGTCCCCATACTCTTCGAGGAGCTGCTCGCTGTGGATCTCGCCGAGCCGCTGGAGGAACGTCTGGCGCATGACCTGCGCCGCGATGCGGGTGAAGTCGTGGGGCGTTATGTCCTCATCGTCCTTCATGACCCTGAGGTCGCCCGTCTCCTCGTCGAGGAGGACGCTGGCGTCCTCCTCGGCCCCCTCGCGCCCCTCGTACGCGGCCAGCAGTGACTCCTCGAGCACGCCCTTCACGGTCTCGAAAGGGATGCCCTTGTCGTTCTCTATCTCGTGCAGTGCTGACAATAGTGCTGTGTTCATCTGGTTATATGTCCTCCCTGAGGTTAGCGCGGGCAACGGAGCCGAACGGCAGCTCCACCTCCGCCTCCCCCTCCAAGAGTTTTAGTATGAAAGTCTCCTCGCCGGCACCTACGATGATGCCGGCGAAGTTGCGCCGGCCGTCTATCGGCTCGGCGACCCGTACCCTGGCCTCGTGCCCCACGAAACGCCTGAAGTGCCGGGGCTTCGTGAGCGGCCTCTCGATGCCGGGGGAGGAGATCTCGACGGGTCCGTCGTATCCCTCGCCCTCGACCGCGGGCCCCACGGCCGATGCGACCTTTGAGCAGAACTCGTGGTCCACCGGGCCGTCCTCCCGGTCCACGAGCAGCGTCAGCAGCGGGCCGCCCGAAAATCGGGCGTCAACGAGCTCGCTCCCGGGGGGAAGCGCACCCTCCACTACCTCGGCCAATCTCTCTATCCTCGCCGTCGCCCTCACCTTCTCCGAACGATAAAAAAAGCAACGAGCCCAATGGGCCCCTTGCTCGCGTACAACGATAAGAATTATAGCCCAGAGTATGTAGGTTACAAGGCGACCAGACCCTAGGAAGCCGCTCCGGACCGGGTTCTCGGCGGCGCGGCGAGCATCAGGGCAAGCCCCAGAGGCGGAGCGATCAGCGTGGTAAATCCGTAGAGCAGGCCCGGGTGCCCCTTACGCCTCGCGTACTGGACGACTACGCCCGCAAGCATCACCACGAAGCCAACTATCGTCGCCGGGTACCCCCACCCGGGCTCGCGGGTAATGACCACCGAGCCGTCGTCCATGCGGTACGTGCAGCGACCGCCGAGGTTCAGGAACGAATTCTCGAAGCCGATGTCCCGTATGTTCTCGACTTTGAGGTTTGGGAGCGTTGCCCGTGGATTCTCGCACGCCATGTCGGCGTTCTCGATCTGAACCAGTAAGAGCGCGAGATAGAAGCCCGACGTGGCCAATACTCCGGCCACGACCGCCACGAAAAGCTTTGTGCTCTGGCTCCAACCCACCTGCTACTTGCGGCCGTCCTTGGCTATCTCCTCGAAGAGGGCATCGTAGATCTCGTCCCGGCCGACCTTCCGCAAGGGCTCGCCCTTGGAGAAGATCACACCATCGTCCTTGCCGCCGGCGACCCCGTAGTCGGCGTCCCTGGCCTCTCCCGGGCCGTTGACGATGCAGCCCATGACGGCAACGGTGAAGTGGTCCTCGTAGTGCTTGAGCTTCTCCTCGACCTTCGAGGCCATGCCGATGACATCGAAGCCCAGAGTACGGGCGCAGCTCGGGCAGGCTATGACGTTCGGGCCGCGGTGGCGGAGGTCGAGGGATGAGAGGATCTGGTACGCGACCGGTATCTCCTCGACCGGGTCTTCTGCTAGCGAGACGCGGATGGTGTCCCCGATCCCGTGGGGCAAGAGCTGGCCGAGGGCCGCGGCGGTCTTTATGGCGCCGGTGAGCTTGGTCCCGGCCTCGGTCACACCGAGGTGCAGCGGCGCGTCGGAGTGCTCGCGGAACTGCCGGTTCGCCTCGACCATCTCGGGGACGTGGCTGGCCTTCAGCGACACCTTGAAATCGAAGAAGTCCATCTCCTCGGCGATCTCGACCTTGTGCAGCGCGCTCGCGACGAGCGCCTCGTGCTTGGGCAGATCCCAGTACTTCTTCTCGACAGAGCCGGAGTTGACGCCGATGCGCATGGCGATGCCGGTCTCCTGGCACTTCTCGATGACCTGGCGGTAGCGGTCGTCGTTGCCCACGTTGCCAGGGTTGATCCTCACGCACGCGGCCCCGGCGTCGGCAGCACCTAGCGCCATCCGGTAGTCGAAATGGATGTCCGCGATCAGGGGCACGGGAGAGCGCCAGACGACCTCTCGAAAACCCTTCAAGGCTTTGGAGCCGTTGACCGAGACGCGCACGAGTTCCGCGCCCGCGGCGTTCAGGTCGTAGACCTGCTGGACGGTCGCCTCGACGTCGTAGGTCATGGTGTTCGTCATGGATTGGACGACCACGGGGGCGCCGCCCCCTATGGGTACGTCGCCGACCTTGATCTGCCTGCTAGTCACCGGACGTTCGCGTACCGCTGCCTCTGTCATCTCACTCCCAAACTCGCTGTCGTCTTATCTTATTCCGGGATGAACGGCGTACCGGTGAAGATTTTACTAAGGTCCGCGTAGGTTGCGAAGACGAACAGCATCAAAACCAGCGCAACCCCGAAGGCCGCGAACCTCCCCATCGTCTGCTCGCTCACGGGCCGCCCCATCACCTTCTCCGCCGCTATAAAGAAAAGATGCCCCCCGTCAAGCGGCAGGATCGGCAACAGGTTGAACAACGCCAGGTTGAGGCTGATGATCGCCAAGAGCGGCAGGAAGAACCCCTGCGCCACCGACGTGCTCGCCACGGAGGTAATGCCCACGGGCCCGCTCACGTTCTTGACGAACGATTCCTGCCCCGTGACCAGGTCCCCGACAAACGTCCCGAGGGTCGCCGTGATCTCCACGCACCGTCCCGCGGCCTGTCCCACCGCCGCTACGGGCCCGTACGTGTCCTCCACGACCACGGGCCTCACGCCTACGAGCGCCCGGTCAGGGTTATCGGGGTCAGCGATCAACTCCCCGGAGACCGTCCGCTCCTGCCCGTCCCTGCTAATGACCAGCTCGACAGTGTCCCCCGGTCTCTTCTGACCGACGTTCTGCACGAAACCCTCCCAGTCGCGGGATCTCTCGCCGTCCACGGAGACTATGCGGTCGCCCTTCTGTATGTTCGCCTCGGCCGCGAGCGAGTCTGGCACGGTCTCCGCGATCTCGTTGGTCGCCCGCGGGACGCCGCTCATGTAGATGCCCGTGAAGATCACGACCGCCGCCAGCACGTTGGCCATCGGCCCGGCCAGGATGATGGCCGCCCGCCGCCACGGCGCCTTGGACTGGTACGTCCCGGGCCCCTCCTCACCGTCCCCCATCCCCGCCATCTTGGCGAAACCACCGAGGAGTATTATGCGGAAAGAGTAGATAGTCTTGCCGAACTTCTTCTTGAAGATGGCGGGGCCGAAGCCTATACCGAACTCGGGGACGCGGACGCCGACGGCCTTGGCCGTGAGCATGTGGCCGAGCTCGTGGATGACGATTAGAACTATGAGGCCGAGGATGCCGAGGACGAAGGTCACGCCGGCGTCTCCGTGCGGCGACCGGCCTCCTGGCGGGCCCAGGCGTCCACGGCTGTTATAGATTCCATGCTGTTCATCGGGCCGAAGTCGGGCACAGCTTCCAGGACCTCCTCGATCGCGTCGGGTATCGAGAGGAATTGTATCCCCCCGCCGAGAAAAGCCTCGACCACGACCTCGTTCGCGGCGTTTAGCGCGACCGGATAGGCCCCCCCGGCCTTCCCGGCCTCGACCGCGAGCGGGAGGCACCGGAAGACGTCGCTGCGCGGCTCCTGGAACGTCCAGGTGTCGGCGTCGAAGGGGACGGGCCTCGCGCCGACGTCCAGGCGTTCGGGGTAGAGGACGCCGTAGGAGATGGGCAGACGCATGTCGGGCAGGGCGGCGTGGAGGACCACGGAACCGTCGTTGAACAGCACGCCGCCGTGGACCACGGATTGGCGGTGGACTACGACCTTCACGTCGTCGTAGGCCGCGCCGAAGAGGTGGTGGGCCTCGATGACCTCGAGGCCCTTGTTCATCATCGTGGCGGAGTCTATCGTGATCTTCGGCCCCATCTTCCACGTCGGGTGCTCGAGCGCCTCCCCTGGGCCCATCCCGGCGAGCTGCGCCTTCTCGGCGGAGAAGAACGGGCCGCCCGAAGCCGTCAGCAGGATGCCGCTGACCTCCGATTCGCTCCGTCCTTCCAGGCACTGGAAGATGGCGGAGTGCTCGGAATCTACCGGGATAAGCGGGTTGTCTTCGGCCAGGGACATCACCCATTCGCCGCCGGCGATCAGGGACTCCTTGTTGGCGAGGGCGACCTTGTTTGCCGCCTCGAGCGCGCCCACGGTGGCGGCGAGGCCCGCGAAACCGACGATGCCGTTTAGGACCACGTCGGCCGGGGCCCCCGCTAGCCGCTCCGCGGAGCCGGGCCCGAGCAGCGTCTCGCACGCCAGGCCGTCGAGGTCCCCGGCCCGGCCGTTCTCCAGGGCCACGTACTCGGGCGAGAACTCCCGGGCCTGGGCGCATAGGGCCTCGGCGCTCCGGCCGGCGGCGAGGCCGACGATCTCGAAGCGGTCCGGGTGGGCGCGGACGACGTCGAGGGCCTGAACACCGATGCTGCCGGTCGAGCCCAGGATGGTCAGGCGGCGTCTCATGAGGATGTGGGGAGAAATATCATACGAGCAACGAGATGTAGTATACCGCGGGCACCGAGAAGAGCAGGCTGTCGATCCGGTCCAGCAGGCCGCCGTGGCCCGGCAGGAAGTGGCCGAGGTCCTTCACGTCCAGGATGCGCTTGAGCACCGACTCGAAAAGGTCCCCGCCCTGGCTCGCGAGGGAGACGCCGAGCGAGATCGCCAGCGCTTTGGTCACCGTGTAGTCGAGGGAGATGGCGGCGAAGGGTCCTACCACGAGCACCGTAACTAGCAGGCCGCCGGCGATGCCCTCGACCGTCTTCTTCGGGCTCAGGGTCGGGAAGGCGGGGTGACGGCCGAAGAACCGTCCGGCGAAGTAGCCGCCAGAGTCCGAGATCCAGGGTCCGACCACCGCGATCATGGTCAGAAGGAAGATCTCGTCGCGCGTCCCCGGGTAGATCGCGAGGTGCGCCAGCGGCACCCCGACCCACAGCGTCATCAGCAGCACGGCAAGGACGGCCCGCAGCGTCCGCGTCTCCGGCTTTCCCGCCAGCCACAAGAGCGCCCAGGGGAGGCCCGCCACCGCGCCGGCGAGGATGCCGGTCTCCTCTAAGGTGATGGAGAGCAGTATCGGGATGGCGCCGGCCCCGAAGGCGGCGACGAAAGGAAGCGGTTTCAATGCCCGGGAGAGTTCGTAGGCCGCGCCTGCCACCACGACGAGGACCAGGGCGAGGACTGCGGCCTCGCCGATCCTGATGGCGGCGAGCGCGATGGGCGCCAGGACGAGCGCCGTGGCGGTGCGCCAGCGGAGCACGGGCCCTCAGACGCCGCCGCGGCGCCGGGACCGGGAGGCGAAGGAGCGGAGGGCCTGCATGAACTCCTCCGGCGAGAAGTCCGGCCAGAGCGTCTCGGTGACGTAGAACTCGGCGTAGGCGATCTGCCACAGTAGAAAGTTCGAGATACGAAGCTCGCCGCTCGTGCGGATGACGAGGTCCACCTCGGGCACGTCGGGCGCGTAGAGGTAGCGGGCGAACTTCTCTTCGTCTATGGCCTCCGGCGGCACGCCGTCTGCGGCCATGCGCCTCGCCGCGTCGACTATCTCGGCGCGGCCACCGTAGTTGAGGGCGATGTAGACGTCGAGGCTGTCGTTGCCGGAGGTAAGCTTCTCGGCCTCGTCGAGCGCCTCGAGCACCCCCCCGGGGAGGCCCTCCCGGCGGCCGACGAATCGCAGCCGGGCGCCGCGCTCGTTCAGCTCCGGCACCTTCTTTCGGGCCGTCTCGAGGAAGAGGCGCATGAGCGTCTTCACCTCCCACTCCGGCCGCTCCCAGTTCTCGGTTGAGAACGCGTACAGGGTAAGGGTCTCTACCCCGGCCCTTCCCGCCGTCTCCAGCAGGGGCGTCAGGACGGCGACGCCCTGGCGGTGGCCGGCGGCCCGGGGGAGCCGGCGGCGCTGGGCCCAGCGCCCGTTGCCGTCCATGATGATGGCGACGTGCTTGGGGGCGAGGATCGGGTCGAAGTCCGCATGGGCGGGCGGTGCGGGAGGAGCCGCGGGGGCGCGTTTCGCTATGGGGTCCAGCAGCTAGACCTCCAGAAGCTCCGCTTCTTTGTCCGAGAGGACGGCGTCCACCCGCTTGACGTATCCGTCCGTGAGCTTCTGGAGCTCGGCCTCGGCGCGGCGCTCGTCGTCCTCGGAGACCTCGCCCTCGCGACGCAGCTCGTGAACGTCGCGCATCTCGTCGCGGCGGACGTTGCGGACGGAGACCTTGCCCTCCTCGGCCATGCTGCGGGCCATCCGGATAAACTCCCGGCGACGCTCCTCGGTGAGCTCCGGGATCGGGAGGCGCAGGATCTTCCCGTCGTTCTGCGGGTTGAGCCCTATGTCGGCGTCCCGAATAGCCCGCTCGATGTCCTTGAGCGAGTTCGGGTCGAACGGTGTCACCGTGAGCAGCCGCGGCTCCGGCACCCCGACGTTGGCAACGCTCCTGAGGTCCATCTTCGTCCCGTAGGCCTCGACCTCTATCCTGTCCAGGATAGAAGGGTTCGCCCGCCCGGTCCTGATGGTCGCGAAGTTGTTCCTGACGGAATCCACGGCGCCCTGCATCCGGCGCTCCGCTGCCGAGAGATCGATGATGTCAGACACTTTGGCCTCCTCCGCCCTCTGCCCCGTTCGCGGCGCCCCACACGAGGGAGCCGACCCGCTCCCCTTGCAACACCCGGCGCAAGTTCCCGGGCTTCAGTATATCGAAAACGACTATGGGCAGGTTCTCCCCGCTGCACAGCGTCGCCGCCGTGTGGTCCATGACCGCCAGATCGTTCGAGAGAAGGTCCATGTAGTTCAGCCGGTCCAGCCTGACGGCGTCCGGGTGCCGCCGCGGGTCCTTGTCGTAGACCCCGTCAACCCGGTTCTTCGCCATGAGCAAAGCGTCCGCGCCTATCTCGAGCGCGCGCAGGGCGCCGCCCGTGTCCGTGGTGAAGAACGGGTTGCCCGTGCCGCCGCCGAAGATCACGACGCGGCCCTTCTCTAAGTGGCGCATCGCGCGGCGGCGGATGTAGGGCTCTGCCACTTCCTGGATCTCGATGGCCGTCTGGACCCGCGTCTCCACGCCGCGGCTCTCGAGGGCCGCCTGCAGCGCCATCGCGTTTATGACGGTGCCGAGCATGGACATGTAGTCGGCCGTAGCCCCCTCGATGCCGAGCTCGGCGGCCACGTGCGAGCCACGGAAGATGTTCCCGCCGCCGACGACTATCGCAAGCTCCGCCCCGGCCTCGACCGCCTCGACCACGCTGCTCGCCGTCCAGTCCAGGCTCGCCGGGTCTATCCCGTAGCCGTTC
The DNA here is from genome assembly GCA_902805985.1 of uncultured Rubrobacteraceae bacterium. Lineage (GTDB taxonomy): Bacteria > Actinomycetota > Rubrobacteria > Rubrobacterales > Rubrobacteraceae > Rubrobacter_D. The sequence continues at coordinate 5,684 of CADCUW010000404.1, read as the reverse complement.
TCGCCCGCGAGGCTCTCGCCGGAGAGCTTCAGGACGATGCGCTTTACGGGACCGAGCTCTGAGAGCCCGGTCCCGTCCGTTTCGCCCACCCTCGCGGAGTCTTCCAATACGCCCCTAGAGCTCGTACCGGACGAAGCGCCGGATCACCACGTTCTCGCCGACCCGCTGGATCGTGTCCTGCAAAAGCCCCCCGACCGTCTTGTCCATCTCCTTGACGTAGGGCTGCGTTAGAAGCGCCTGCTCGGCCTCCCACTTGCGGATCCGGCCCTCGACGATCTGGGCCTGGATGTTCTCGGGCTTGCCCATCTCGGCGACCTGCTTCTCCACGATCTGGCGCTCCTCCTCGCGGGCCTCGACCGGGATGTCCTCGGGCGCCACGACGAGCGGCTTCATCGAGGCGACGTGCAGCGCCACGTTGCGGACGAACTCCTTGAACTCGGGCGTGCGGGCCACGAAGTCCGTCTCGCAGTTGACCTCGACGAGCACGCCCACGCGACCGTTGAAGTGGATGTAGGCGTCGATGAGGCCCTCGGTCGCCTCGCGGGAGCTCTTCTTGGCGGCGATGGCCTGGCCCCGCTCGCGCAGTACCTTCCGAGCCCCCTCGACGTCGCCGTCGGTCTCCTCCAGAGCCCGCTTCACGTCCATCATGCCCGCCGCGGTCTCCTCCCGCAGCTGCTTTATCTTCTCTATGGTGCTAGCCAAAGCCTTTAGCCTCTCTCACTCTGTTCGTCTTCCTGCCCATCGGCAGGCTCCTCTGCGATCTCCTCGACCACCGGGCCGCCGGAGTTACCCTCCGCGCCGGGCACGTCGGCCGTCGGCTCCTCAGCCCCCGGATCGTCTGCCCCTACCACCTCGGCGGGCTCCGCCGCCGGTTCCTCGACGACGACCTCGTCGGCCGGATCGGTCGTCGTCTCCGCGGCGGACTGTGCCTCGTCCGGTGGGCCGTCCTGCGTCTCGGACGTTGCGGCCGGTTCGGCGGGGGTGACGGGCGTCTCCGCCTCGGGTTCCGCAGGCGCAGCAGCCGGGGCGGCAGTCGGGGCGGCAGTCGGGGCGGCAGCCGCGCCGTTGCCGTTAGCCGAAGCCTTGGCGGCCTCGACCTCTTCGTTGACCTGGGCCTCCTCGATCACCGGCGGCAGCGGCCGGTCGTCGGTCGGGAACTCCTCGCCGCGACCGGCGACGATCGCGTCGGCGACGAGGCGTGAGATCAGGCCTATCGACCGGATCGCGTCGTCGTTGCCGGGGACAACGTAGTCCACGACCTCGGGGTCGCAGTTGGTGTCGGTAAGCGCGACGACCGGGATCTTGAGCCGGTTCGCCTCCTTGACCATCAACTCCTCGCGCTTGGGGTCGACGACGAAGATGGCGCCGGGAAGCTTCTCCATCTCCGTGAGCCCGGCGAAGTTGCGCCGGAGCTTCTGGTACTCGCGGTTGAGCGCGAACCAGTCCTTGCCCGTCTTCGCCTCTTCCGGGGTCGCCTCGACCCTCTCCGCGAGGTCCGTGAAGTACTGGATACGCGGCAGGATCGTCTGGAAGTTGGTCAGCATACCGCCGATGTAGCGCTCGGCGACGTAGGGCTGGCCGCTCCTGATCGCCTGCTCGGCCAGCGGTATCTGGGCCTGCTTCTTGGTGCCGACGAAGAGGACGTCCTTGTTCGCCTCGGCCACCCCGCGGATAAACTTCAGCGCCCGCTCCAGAAGCGTGATCGTCTGGTCAAGGTCGATGATGTGAACGCCGGTGCGCTGCGCGAAGATGTAGCGCTTCATCTTGGGGTTCCAGCGCTTGGCCTGGTGCCCGAAGTGGACCCCGGCCTCGAGCAGCTCCCGGATCCCGACCCTCTCGGTTGTGCTATCCAAAACTCTATCCCTCTCTTTGGTGGTTGGTAACCTCCGCCCGCGCCTCGCAATCCGCTTCAATGTCTCTGAACGGACCACCACCCGGGTCTCTTGGACCTTCCGGCGGGCGTGCGTGTTCTAAACCTCGAAGATACTAGCACAAGGTGCTCTATGCATCTATAAGTGGTCCAGCATACAGGGCCTCCTCGCGTCCTGGAGCCACAGCGACCGTTTGGGCAGCTTTGCTCGACCCGCGTATCAGTTGTTCGGCTGGAATTTTGTACTATCTTGTACTATCGCCCGCACTCGGATCTGCTCTTGCCGAGAAAGCGACCCCTCTAGATTCTCCGTTCGGGCGAATCGACTCTCCCGTTTGCCCGGTCTCGCTCGGTCGTACGGCCGGTTACCCACCAGAGCATCCAAGACACCCCGACCGTGCGATGAGGGAGGACCGCAGACGTGATGGCGCCGTGTTCCCGGCGTAACGGAGACGTGACCGAAGACGCCGGCCGCGGCAGGAGGCTCTGACGGGGCCGTGACGGCGAAGAGAGGTCTCGTGCCCCTACCCTAGCATTACCGGAAGCATCACGCCCAAGCCCAGCACGAAGAGCCACAGGGCGGGTGCCGGGGTCCCTATCGGTCGCTGTCGGCGCGCCTCCCTGGCGGCGATGCGGGGATCGAGGCGCAGCCAGTCGGCGTGGCGGCGCTCCAGCAGCAGGAAAACACAGGCCGTCGCGGCGCCGTAGATCAGGTGTCCGACCAGCGAAGGCAACCCGGCGGCTGCGACCTCGGTGGTCCAGACGAACGGGCGGCCAAGCAGTATCGGCAACAAGGTCAGGTTGCCCACGAACCACCAGGCCAACCCGTACGTCAAGCCCCACGCAATGCCCGATCCGAAGTCGGGGGCTTCGTGGCCGAACAGGACGCCGTAGCTCATGCCGATGAGCGTACTGATGCACATGTGGACCACGAAGCCGAGCACCGGCGACGAGCCACCGACCAGGTTGGCTACCTGCGGTAGCACGCCGGTCGCGGCCATCACCAAGCTGAATAGCAGGCCGCCCGCCAGGCTCGCCACGGCACCCCAACCCAGCGAGCGCAGCGTGCGCGCCCCCGGCCCCTCGACCTCGCGGTTGATCGGGTCCGAGTCGTGGAAGAAGCCAATCCAGAGCCTGTCCAGCGCGGCGTAGACTAGGCCCAACAGCAGGCCGTAGATCACGTGTCCCACGAGCGAGCCGAACAAGGCGCCGCCCTGCTGGTAGGACCAGTCGGGCTGGCCGCCCCGCAAGATCGGCAGGAGCGTGAGCGGCCCCAAGAACCACCAGAAGAGACCGTAGGCCAGCCCCCAGCCCAAAGACGACCCGAGGCCGCGCACGTCGCGCTGGAACAACATGCCGAAGCTCGCGCCGATGCCGACCGCGATCCCGAAATGGAGCGTCATGCCCACCATGGCGGAGTCGGAGTCCACCAGGCCGGCGATGAGCGGGAAGAAATCGACCTGCGCCATCCACCTGCCGAAGGCCCAGCCACCCACGATGCCCGCAACCCCGCCGACCACCAGGGCCCGCGGCGGGCTGAAGCGGGCCTGCCCCGGCGGCGGGCGCAGGCCACCTAACGTCCCCAGCGTCACGCCCAGCGGTAGTCCGAAGCAGAGCAAGTAGGCGACGAGCTCGGGGAAGCGGGCTCGGACGGTGTCGGGCATGCCCATCGCCGGGGCTCCGCCTAGCAGCGGGAACAGACCAGCGGGGCCCGCCAGCCACAACACGAGCGCGTAACCGAGCCCCCAGAGCAGCCCGGCGCCCGGACTGACGGCCCGCCGCGCGGCCACGAGCGCGAAGAGCAGGCCGTACAGCCCGCCGAGCGCCACGCCGCCCACGAGCGAGGCCAGCCCTGCTGCCCAGGTCACCGTCCCTCCCGCACACCCTACGGTGAGCGCGGCGACCGTTGCCGTGACGCGTGGGGGGCTCACCTCTGGTCTAGCTCGATCGTCTGCACGATGTCACGCGGGAAGAACAGCTCGATGCTCCAATCAACGAACACGCGCGCCTTGCGGTCCAGCCCGGGCAACTTGGACAGGTAGATGGCCCGCCACATCATCCAGGCCAGCAGCCCGGAGAAACGCACCCCCTTGATCTCGGCGCACGCGGTATGGTGGCCCACGACGCAAAGCGTTCCCAGGCCGCTGAAGTGGAACGCTTTGGGGGGGCGCCCGCGCACGTTGGCGTGAATGTTGTGGGCCAGCGTGTGGGCCTCGCGTAGCGCGAACTGGGCCGTGGGCGGGCAGGGCTCGCCAGTCTTGGCGTCCGTCACGGCCGCGCAATCGCCCACGGCCCACAGCCCGGCATGGTCCCGTACGGCCAGGTTCTCGTCTACCGACACCGCGCCCCGCTTGTCGTGTTCGACCGGCAGATCCCGGAGCAACGGGTTGGGCTTCGTCCCCGCGGTCCACACCAGGGTCTCGGTGCGAATGTTCTCGTCGGAGTCCAGCACAACCACGCCCCGCCCGGCATCGGCGACGCGGGAGCCCAGCTTGAAGGTCACGCCGCGCTCTTTCATGTGCTCCAGGGCATAGTCGGCCAGGGGCGCGCTCAACTCCGGGAGGATACGCTCCCGCGAGTGCACCACGATCACCCGCAACTCCTCGGTCGGGATGTTCGGGTAGTAGACCAGCATGCCGCGCGCGAAGTCGTTGAGACCGCCGGCCAGTTCTGCGCCCGCGAAGCCGCCGCCGGCCACGACGAAGGTCAGGAGCGGACGGCGGATCTCCGGGTTCGGCTCACGGTCGGCGCGCTCGAACACGTCGATCACTTGGTTGCGGATGCGGATGGCGTCCGAGAGCGTCTTGAAATCGAGCGCGTTCTCCTGGAGGTTGTCCATCGCGAGGTAGTTGGAGACGGACCCCAGCGCCAGCACGAGATGGTCGTACGGCACCTCCCCTGCGGCGGCCCCGGCGGAGCCGCCGTCCGGCGCCAGCAGCACCCTGCGCCCTTCGACGTCTATCCCGTGCACGCGCCCGCGCACGACGTCGGTGCGGCGCAGGCTCGTGCGCAGCGGGCTGCTTATGTGCGTGGGTTCCAGGCTGCTGGTGGCCACCTCGGCCAGCATCGGCGTGAACAGCAGCGCATTGCTGTCGCTTATCAGGGTTAACTCCACCGACAGGTCGGGGCCGAACTTGCGCTCCAGGCGCTCGGCGGTCGCCACGCCCGCGAACCCGCCGCCGAGGATCACGATCCGCGACTCGATATCACGCTCTGGTGGGGCGGGTGTGTGCTCAGAACCGAGCCACCGGAGGGCCAGATCCCCCAACGCCTGGGTCAGCAGCCCCAGGGCCGCGCCGTACAGGACCCAGCCCACCAGCCCCGGGAACAGCGCCAGCATTCCCTCGGCCGTCCACTGCGGCTGCCGGCCCGCCAGCAGCGGCAGCGCGATCACGCTGACCCCCGTCCAGAGCGGCACGCCCAGCGCCGCGGCGGCCATACCGCTATCTATGTACGCGCCAGGCGCCGGACGGAAGGCCAGGGCATAGCCGATGCCCGCCAGGGTTCCCAAAAGCAACCCCACAACGACACCATCCAACGTCACCACGAGGATCGCGCCGCCAGATCCCCCTGCCAGCAGCCCGATCATGACACGCCGCACGTATCTGTTCACGATATACCAGCCTCCCGGGGGCTTAGGTGCGTCTACCCAGTGTGATCTAGGGGCCTCTGCGAGGTCTTACACGCGTTGGCTCTTCTTGCCCTCTCGTTCCTGCTCAATGTCCCTTCGCGTGTTCGTGTTTGAGGGGTCGACCGTAACGACGACGATGATGGTGAACGCGACCGCTGCGGCCACCGCAGCGGCCAAAACCAG
>CADCUW010000403.1:2144-4384 GCA_902805985.1 uncultured Rubrobacteraceae bacterium | reverse complement strand
AACGTGAACGCGCCCGTCGGCGAGGTGAGCGTGGACGGCCAGGCAACCCCGGTCCGTACCACGAGCGAGCTGACCTCGGTCGAGGAGCTGCGCGACCTCCCCGTAGGCGCCGCAGGAGCCCCGACCGGCGCGCCAGCGGGTGCCCCCACGGGTGCCCCGACGGGTGCCCCGACCGGGGCGTCGGCGCCGCCTTCAGCATCGGCGCCGCCTTCGGCCGCGTCCGCGGCGGCGAGCCCGGCGCCCGCGGCAGAGGCGCCGGAGCCGGTGCTCCTCTCTGACGTGGCGGAGGTGCGGGAGGTCAGCTCGGACATCTCCGGCGTCTCCCGGACCAACGGCGAGCCGAGCCTGGGGCTCAACGTGGTCAAGGAGCCCGAGGCGAACACCGTCGAGGTGGCGGAGGGCGTTACGACGGCGTTGGAGGAGGTGCGGGCCGACCTCGGCGAGGACGAGGTGCTCGTGGTCTTCAACTCGGCCGAGGACGTCGAGGAGTCGGTCAACGGGCTCGTCGAGAAGGCGCTCATCGGCGGGTTGCTTGCGGTTGGGATCATCTTCCTCTTCCTGCGCAGCCCGCGGGCGACGCTCGTGACGGCGGTCTCGCTGCCGACGAGCATCCTGGCCGCCCTGCTCTTCTCCTGGGCGGACAACCTGACGCTGAACATCATCACCCTGGCGGGCCTCACCATAGCCATCGGTCGCGTCGTGGACGACGCGATAGTGGTGCTGGAAAACTCCTACCGCTACGTGCAGGACGGCTACGACCCCGAGGAGGCGGCCCTCAAGGGCGCCACGGAGGTCGCGAGCGCCATAACCTCATCTACCCTCACGACGACCGCCGTCTTCCTGCCCTTGGGGCTCGTCGGCGGCATCGTGAGCAAGTTCTTCCTGCCGCTCTCCCTGACCGTGGCCTTCGCCCTGATTGCGTCCCTGATCGTCTCCATAACCATCATCCCGGTCCTCACCAGCGTCTTTATCAAGCGCCGCGTGAAGCGCGACGCGAGGGTTGAGGAGGCACGAGCCGGGAACGAACGCGAGGCGCCCCCCGAGGACTACGAAGACGACGAGTTCGTCGAGTACGAGAGCCGGCGCTCGCGCCGGAACGGGCGAGGCCCCGGCGCGCTCCGGACGCTCCTGGGGTTGCTCCTAATTCTGGGAGTCCTCTTCGCCGGGGCCGTGGTCGCGGCGGGGACCGGACTGCTGGGCGGGCTGCCCCTCGTTCCGGCCGGCGTGGTCGACGCTTTAGGCGGCATAGCGGACGCGGTCCGTGGCGCGGTCGCCGGGGTGGACACGGGTTCGCCGGTCTTTCTCGTGGCGGCAGGGACGGCTGCGGCCTTCCTGATCCTGGGCCTGGCCCTTCTCGCCGTGCGGGCGGCGCGGCGTTCGGCGGCCCGCGGCGGCGGACGTGGGGACGGGATGCTCGTCGAGCTCTACGCGCCGCTCTTGCGCTGGAGCCTCAGGCACCGGCTGGCGGTCCTGCTCCTGGCGCTGCTGGCGTTCGTGGGCGGGCTTGCGGCCATACCGTTCCTGGCGGTCAGCTTCTTCCCGCCGAGCGAGGAGCGGCTCCTGCAGGCGAGCGTCGAGCTCCCGGCCGGGACCGACATAGACGAGACCAGCGAGGAGCTCAGGTCCTTCGAGGACTTCATGAACGGAGACGAGGGGGTCGAGGGCTACCAGCTCTCCATCGGCGGCGAGGACAACTTCAACCCCGATTCCCCCTTGCGCACCGGGAACCAGGCGCAGGCCTTTATAGTCGTGGAGGAGAGCGCCAACGTGCAGAACACTCTGGGCAGGCTGGCCGCGGAGGGGCGCGACCTCTACGGCGAGGGGTTCCAGGTGCAGGTTCTGCAGCAGGGTCCGCCGACGGGCGGGATCGAGGTCACCATAACCGGCGGCAACGAGGAGGAGCTCAGGCAGGCTTCCGAGACCGTCGTGGACGAGATCGAGAAGAACGAGGACGTCACAAACGTCCAGAGCGACCTCTCCGAGGTCAGCCCCGAGATAGAGGTGCTCGTCAACGACGAAGACGCCGCAAGGGCGGGCCTCTCCCCAAGCGCCGTCACGACCTCGCTCGGAACCCTTCTCGGCGGCACAGGCTCGCAGGTGACGCTCGGGGACGAGCCCGTCTCTATCGGCCTGCCAGAGGGCTCCGTGGACTCTATAGAAGAGGTGAGGGGGCTGCCGCTCGGCCCCGGGCAGACCGTGGGCGACGTGGCCGAGGTGCGGGAGGTCCAGGCGCCGTCCGC
>CADCUW010000403.1:0-2044 GCA_902805985.1 uncultured Rubrobacteraceae bacterium | reverse complement strand
AGCCCGTCTCTATCGGCCTGCCAGAGGGCTCCGTGGACTCTATAGAAGAGGTGAGGGGGCTGCCGCTCGGCCCCGGGCAGACCGTGGGCGACGTGGCCGAGGTGCGGGAGGTCCAGGCGCCGTCCGCCATCAGCCGGGCCGACGGAGATCGGGCCGTGACCGTCACCGGCACCATCACATCAGAGGACACGAGCTCCGTCTCCAATGAGGTTAACGCGGCGCTGCCGACGCTCGATCTCCCAGATGGCGTGACCGCTTCCGTCGGGGGCGAGAGCGAGGATATCGAGGAGAGCTTCAGGAACTTGCTCCTCTCCATCATGGTCGCGCTCGTGCTGGTGTACCTGATCCTGGTCGTCTTCTTCGGTTCCCTCGTAACGCCGCTCATCATCCTGCTCGCCGTCCCCCTGACGACGGCCGGGGCCTTCGGCGCGCTGCTCGTCACGGGCACGGCCCTGAGCCTGCCCGCGCTGCTGGGGGTCTTGCTCCTGATCGGCATCGTCGTCTCGAACGCGATACTTCTCGTGGATTTCGCCGAGAACGCCCGCGACCACCACGACACCGTGGACGGGGCCGTCTACGAGGCCGGAAGGGCCCGCCTGCGGCCGATCCTGATGACCGCGCTGGCGACCATATTCGCCCTCGTGCCGCTCGCCTTCGGGTTCGGCGGCGGGGGGAGCGCCCTCATCTCCAGCAGCCTGGCGATACCCGTCATAGGCGGCCTCATCACCTCGACGTTCCTGACGCTGCTCGTCGTCCCCGTCGGCTACTCGCTGGTGATGGGCGGCCGGCGTAGGAAGAAGGGTTAGCTTGGAGGCGAAGCTCGACAACGGCGGCCTGGCGCCCGACTTCGACCTGCTCGCGGCCGGCTCCGGGCGGCGCGTAAGGATGCGGGATCAGGCGGGCCGGAAGGTCGTACTCGTCTTCCATTTGCAGGGCACGGCGCCGACGGCGCGCGAGATCAACCGCGCCGTCCGCGAACGTTTCCCCGACCCCGAAGAGGTCTTTATAGCCAGCGTCATAGACCTCTCAATCGTCCCGCCGGTCTACTGGCTGACGGTGGGTCTCGTCCTCGGCAGCGCCTACGAGCAGGCGACGCGGGAGCTGCCCCCCGACGTGGACCCGGCGGACTACCTCGTAATTCTGCCCGACTGGGGCGGCCGGGTCAGCCGCGACTACGGCGTCCGCAACACAGGTCGCGCCGCCGCGATAGTGATCGGGGACGAGGACTCGAACTTAACCCTTTCCTACCAGGGCGAGAGCCCCGTCGAAGCGGTATTGGAGGTGCTCGAAGACGGCTAACGTGTTTTGTACGACAGTACCGTAGCCACGTAAGAGACAAACTTGCCGGAGTAGCACCCGGCACAGGAGGTCGGCAATGACCATCAGAGAGGGAAGGCACCGGACCCCGGACAGGCGGCAGCAGATCCGGATGCGCGAAGCCCTCAGAGAACGCTTCGAGACCATCCCGGTCCACGTCCCCCGCAGCGAGGTGGAGGAACTCGGCGCCGAGATAGGCCTCGAGGACCCGACCGAAGCCGCCCGCCTCTTTGACCGCCTCAAAGGCGTCTCCTGGCGCGGAAACTACGTCCGCTCGGAGACGGGCTGGACCGCCGCCTGGGTGGAAGAGATCAACTAGGTTTTGAGGCCTCAGGTTTTATGGTGAGGCGCCCGGCCCACGATCCGACACCAACGAACCCACCGCCCCACGTCCTCTGTAGCGGGCGGGTTTGAAACCCGCCCGCGCCCCCGATCCGCGCACGCGACATAACCTCCGTACCGCCGCCAACAAGACACCGCGCAACGCGATCAAACTGAAGCCCCAGAACCTTAAGCCCCCAACCTCACCACTCCCGCCTTCTCGCCCCGGACCTCTACCCCGATAGGCCCTTCGCCCCGGACGATCCAGACGCATCGTCTGGCGTGGTCGGAGGGCAGGCCCTGGAAGAACGCCGGGCCCTTCCAGCCGCCGCCCACGAGCGCGGAGCGCCCGGCGAGGTGTCCGAGGTCCACTTCGGGCTCGCCGGAGACGAGGCCCGCCCCTTCT
>CADCUW010000402.1 GCA_902805985.1 uncultured Rubrobacteraceae bacterium | reverse complement strand
AGGGCCGCGAAGACGAGCAGCGCGGCCATGCCGGCGATAAGCCCGCGGGGCGTATCGCGCGTCGGGTCGCGGGTCTCCTCGGCGGCCAGGGGCACCCCTTCGATGGCGAGGAAGAACCATATCCCGTACGGCAGGGCAGCCCAGACGCCGACCAGCCCGAACGGCAGGAAGGCGCTCGCCCCCGCCGCGTCCGTCGGCCGGATGTCGAAGAGATTGGCCGGGTCGAAGAGCGGGACCATGCCGATCACGAAAGCCACGAGCGCCACCACGGCGATTATCGTGATCCCGAACATTAGCTTGAGCGCCTCGCCGACGCCGTAGAGGTGAATACCTACAAAGACGAGGTAGAAGACTAGGTACACGACGGGCCCCCCGAACCCGATCAGGGACTCCACGTACCCCCCGATGAACGTCGCTATCGCGGCCGGCGCGATGGCGTACTCGATCAAGATAGCCGTCCCCGTCGCGAACCCTCCCAACGGACCTAACGCCCGCCGCGCGAACCCATACCCCCCGCCGGCGGTCGGGATCATGGAAGAGAGCTCGGCGAGCCCGAAGACCATAGCGGTGTACATGGTAGCCATGAGGAGCGTGGCGATGAGCAACCCGCCCCAACCGCCCTCGGCGAGCCCGAAGTTCCACCCCGCGAAGTCCCCGGAGATGACGTAAGCCACCCCGAGCCCCGCGAGGAGCACCCACCCGGCGGCCCCCTGCTGCAACTGCCGCTGCTCCATGTACTCGGCGCCGACGTTCTCGTACTCGACCCCCTGACGGGTCCTCTTCTCCGACTCGCTCATCCCTGAACTCCTCTCCCGAAGGCCGACAACGCTCCGCGCCACACCCGACGGCGACTCCCCTAAAGCGCCCCCGCGTGCGCGGATCTCAAGCCCAACCTAACAACCCCTTCTCACCCACCTGCATCGGCCCGCTGGCCACTTTGGCATCATAGTTAATACGAATTTGTTATACAAGGGTCTGGAGGTTTCGCCGTCCCACTCTGGACCGTGCAGGTGGACCGTGTAGGATGGCCGGGCGACGAAGGGTTCAAGGGGGCCAGGGATACTGGATCGGTCAAACCGGGGAAGGCCGGGCGGGGGGCCTCTCTACCGGCAGGTGGAGCGGCGGATGGAGGACCTGCTCTTACGGGGCCGCTACAAGGCGGGCGACCGCATCCCCCCGGAGGCCGAGCTCGTGGACATCCTCGGGGTCTCGCGGGTGACGGTGCGTTCGGGGCTGGCGCGGCTGGTGGACCGGGGGATGCTGGAGCGGCGCCAGGGGAGCGGCACGTTCCTCATCCGTCCCCCGGACGGGGCGCGGCTCCGGTCGGGGCTGGAGAAGCTCGAGACCTACACCGTCCACGCCGAGCGCCTCGGCGTCTCGCTCTCGAGCAGGGACCTGGAGATAGGCGCGGTCGGGGCCGGGGCTGACGAGGCCGGGGCGCTGGAGGTGGCGGAGGGTACCCCGCTCGTCCGGGTCTCCCGTATCCTGCTCATGGAGGGCAGCCCGGCCGCCTGGATGGAGGACGTCGTGCCGGAGGAGATCATATCCGCCGACAGGGTCCGCGGGCACTTCCGCCCCGACGCCATGCTGCTCGACCTCCTCGTCTCAGAAGGCGTCCCCGTCGGCTCCTCCCAGATGTCCATAGAGGCCGTCACCGTCTCCCCCGAAGACCCCACAGGCGAGAAGCTGGAGCTGAAAGAACCTTCCGCCGCCCTCTCCCTGGTCCAGACCATGTACCTCGTGGACGGACGCCCCGTCCAACGCTCCCACGACACCTTCCTGCCGGGCAAGCTCAATTTGCACGTCGTGAGGGAACTCTTTGAGGTGCGTAACCTGGGATAGAGGTTTCAGGTCTCTCGGGGAGACGTTGCCGCGAACCCGTTGCCCTTCCTGGTGCCGCCGGGCGTGGTTCAGGCGCTGCGGGCCGTCGCCGGACGCCAGATGTCGGCGTTGTCACGGGCGTATTCGGCGAAGGAGATCGGGGGCCGCCCGAGGACGCGCCCGGCGGAGTCATCTACGGTCGCGCTCCAACCGGCGCTTATGCCCCCGAAGAGCCCCATCATCATGGCCGCGTAGTCCCCCGGCATCCCCCACTCGACCATCACCTGCCGCATCGCCTCCGGCGCCACGTCCACGTGACGCACATCCCTGCTGGCCGCCTCTCCGATGGTGGCGGCTGCCTCGCCGAAGGTCAGGGCCCGCCCGCCGGTGAGCGTGTACCCGGCGCCTTCGTGGCCCTCCTCCAGGAGCGCCGCGGCGGCGACGACCGCGATGTCGCGGGAGTCTATAAAGCTTACGGCGGCGTCCCCGGTCGGGGCTAGCAGCTCCCCCCGTTCGATGATGGGTGCGAGAAAGAAGCCCTCGCTGAAGTTCTGCATAAACCAGTTCGGGCGCAGGATCGTCCACCCGGCGCCGCTCCCCATGACGGCGCGTTCGATCTTGCGCAGCCCCACCTCCTCGGGGGCGGCGTCGACCCCCATGGCCGAGAGGTGCACGATCCTGCGCACGCCGCCCTCTACGGCCCGCCGCAGGAACGGGACCACCTGCCCGCTCGCGTCGGCGATGAGGGCCGGGGGCACGACGTAGAGCCTACCGACACCCTCCAGGGCCGCCGCGTGAGTCTCGGGACGCGCCCAGTCGAACTCCACCGCCTCCGCCACGCCGCCCGCCGGCTTCACGGGATGACGGCTCGCCGCCCGCACGGGCACGTCCTCCTCGGCCAGCAGTCGCACCAGCTCCCGTCCCGTCTTGCCCGTACCGCCGATAACGAGCACCCTGTCGTCCGTCTTCTCCACGTTCGCCCTTTCCTTTCGGGCCCCCCGCGCGAGGACCTTCAGAAGGATGCTATTCCCGCTCTAGAGATCCTTCCATGCCGTTTTTGCTCCCGTTTATGTCCGTTCGTCTCGCCCACGTCCGTTATCGGGGTCCGGATAGGGTAGAGTTTTGGCATGGTGGACGTGCTGACGGACGTGCTGACGGCGGCGAGGGTCGGTGGCGCGGTCTTCGCCCGGAGCGAGGCCCGCGCGCCGTGGGGGCTGCACTTTGAAGGGTCCCGGCGCGCGGTTTTCCACATCATCTCCCGGGGGACCTGCTGGCTGCGCCTGGACCCCACGGGCGCCCGTCCGGGAGGTACTCCGACCCGGTTGCGGGCGGGCGACGTGGTGTTTCTGGCGCGGGGGACCGGGCACGTGCTCTCCGACGATCCCGCAACACCGCCGGTGGAGTTCGCGGCCCTGGCCGGGTACGACGGTGACGGCGGTCCGGTCGCCGGGGTTCGGGCTGGCGGCTCGGGTCCGGCCACGGGGCTCGTCTGCGGCGCCTACGCGTTCGACGCGGACGGACCGCACCCGTTTCTAGAGTCGCTGCCGGAGTTGATCCACCTGCCGGCGGAGTCGTTGTCGTCCGGCGGTCCTTTAGACGCGACGGTGCGGTTGCTCTGCTGGGAGGTCGAGGCTCGGGATCCCGGCGCGCAGGCGGTCGTCGACCGGCTCGTGGACGTGTTGCTGATCTACGTCCTAAGGGAGTGGCTGGGGCGGCAGGAGGAGGGCTGTCCCGGCTGGTTCGGGGGGCTGCGAGACCCCCAGGTCGGCGGGGCGCTCTCCCTGATCCACGGTTCCCCCGGGAGGCGGTGGACCATCGCCTCCCTCGGGGCGGCGGTCGGGCTCTCGCGCGCGGCCTTCGCCCGCAGGTTTGGTGTCCTGGTGGGCGAGCCGCCGATGTCCTACCTCGCCCGCTGGCGCATGACCCTCGCCGCCAGGGCGCTGCGGGAGCGGGAAGACCCGCTAGGGGTCATCGCGCAACAGGTAGGGTACGACTCGGAGTTCGCCTTCGCCAAGGCGTTCAAGCGCCTGCAAGGGGAGGCACCCGGCAGGTACCGTATCCGGAACCGTCGCGGGGAACGCCGTAACGAAGCCGGCGCCGCAGCTCGGACCGCGGAGTAGGTTAGATCTAACCCGGAGCCTACTGGTACATACTTCCAACCTTCATCGTGCCGCGCTGGACGAGCTCTATCTTGTAGCCGTCCGGGTCCTCGATAAAGGCGATGCGGTAGTCGTTGCCGTCGGCGGTGAGGGTCTTCGGTTCGAGGGTGACGGTGACGCCCTGGTCTTTGAGGTCCTCGACCGTACCTTCGAGGTCGTCGACGGTGAAGGCGACGTGGGCGTAGCCGTTGCCCTTGTCGTAGGGCTCGGTCTGGTCGTGGTTGTGGGTAAGCTCCAGCATCGGGGAGGACGGGTCCTCCTCCAGGGCGAAGAAGTAGTTGGTGGCGGAGCCGAGATCCATCTCGCCGACCTTCTTCATGCCGAGCTTGTTCACGTAGAAGTCCTCGCTTCTGGCCGGGTCGAGGACGCGGTAGCAGGTGTGGATAAAGGTCGCGGCCATCGGGGCTCCTCCCTCTGTCTGTGGTCCGTTCCAGTCGTGAAGGGTAGCATCCTCGTCCCCCGAGGGGAGACCGGATGGGACGGCCGCTGTAGACTGTGCCGGATGGAGGACGGCCAGAGGACGGGAGGGGTGCGTATTGGGTGAGATCGGCTGGGAGGACTTCGAGAAGGTGGAGGTCAGGGCGGGGCGGATCGTCGTCGCCGAGCCGTTCCCGGAGGCGAGAAAACCGGCGATCAAGCTCACCGTGGACTTCGGACCGGAGATCGGGGAGAAGCGCACCAGCGCCCAGCTCACCGCCCACTACGACCCGGAGACCCTGATCGGCAAGCAGGTCGTCGCCGTCGTCAACTTCCCGCCGAAGAGGATCGCGGGCTTCAAGAGCGAGGTCCTCGTCCTCGGCGTCCCCGATGAGAACGGCGAGGTCGTCCTCCTCTCCCCGGATGTAGAGGTGCCCGAGGGCGAGAGGATGTTCTGAGCCGGGCCTCTGGAAGGAAGTAAGGGGCCGTCGCGACCGTCTTCGCCATAGCCGGCTTCTTCGTGCGGGAAGGGCTATAGTCGCCGCCGGGGCTCCCCACCCTGCGGGCGTTCCGCGCGACGTAGGATGAGGCGGCCCGAAGCAGGCTGGCCCGGAGGACCGGATGGAAGTGGACGGTGATCCAGGAAACCCGAAACCTCAGATTTGTATAGTATCCATCGTGACGAAACCGGGAAGAGAGGAGCGTCCATGAGCGAGACGAACCTGGAGCAGTTCAGGGAGGTGACACCGGCCGGTAGGCTGACGTTGCAGAACTCGGCGATGCTCAAGGTCAGTTTGCAGAACGACCAGATCCAGGCCAAGCTCGGCTCGATGGTCGCCTACCAGGGCGACGTCCGCTTCGAGCACAAGGGCGGCGGTATCGGCCGTTTCTTCAAGAAGGCGATGACCGGCGAGGGGACCCAGCTCATGACCGTCACGGGGACCGGGGAGGTCTTTCTGGCCCACGATAAGCAGAAGGTCATGATCCTGGACCTCGACAACGACCGCATGACCGTGAACGGCGACAACATCCTCGCCTTCGAGCCAGGCATCGAGTGGGACATCAGGCGCGTCGAGGGCGCCGGACGCCTCGCCGGCGGGCTCTTCAACGTCGTACTAGAAGGCTCAGGCAAGGTCGCCGTCACCTCGGACGGGGAGCCCGTCCTACTCGATACCTCCACCCCGACCTTCGCTGACCCCGACTCGGCGATAGCCTGGAGCGGCGGGGTCAGGACGAGCGTCAAGAGCGACGTCTCGTTCAAGACTTTTATCGGGAAGGGGAGCGGGGAGACGTTCCAGATCGGCTTCGAGGGGGCCGGGTGGGTCCTGATCCAACCCTCAGAAGGCCCGACCATCCCCGAGCACTCCCACGGCGGCGAGGGCGGCGGTGGCCTGAGCTCGTTCTTCGACGACTGACCCGCGCGGAGCTCAGGGCCGCTTTCGGCGCAGGGGCTCTCGTCCGATCACGACAATAAGAACGGAGATCATACCGGCCGCGAAAGCGACCGCGAAAGCCGCGCGGCTGCCGGCGAGGTCGACCGCGACGCCCGACAAGGCCCCTCCGGCCGCGGCCCCGACGATGAGCGCGGTGACGACCCACGTCAGGCCTTCGGTGAGGGCGGGACGGGGGACCAGCTCCTCCACGAGCGTGCTACTGGCGATCAGCGCGGGCGCGATGCCCACGCCCGCGACGGCGACGGAGAGGGCCATCGCCACGAGGCCGTCTGCGAGCAGGATCGGCACGGTTCCCGCGCAGAACGCGGCCGTACAGACCAGAAACCGCAGGTCGGGTGGGGTACGCCATTCGCGGGCGCCGTAGGCCAGGCCGGCGAGCATGCTGCCGGTCGCGAAGAGGGCGAGCAGTGGTCCGGCCGCGCCGGCGCTCCCCCGCTCCCGCGCGAAGGCGACCATTCCGACGTCTATCACGCTGAGCGAGAATCCCATGGCGGCGCACGAGAGGATCAAGACCACAAGGCCCGGTGAGAGCACCGCGAGTCGTCCGGCCGGGCCAGAGTCCTGCGAGGGCCCTGGCTCCGTGTTCTCCTGGATGGCCAGGTAGAGGGATCCCACAACGACGAAGACGAGGGGGCCGAGCAGCCCCGCCGCGGGCGCGACCCCGACGGCCAGCGCCGTGACGAGCACCGGGCCGACGACGAAGACGGCCTCGTCGAGAACGGACTCCAGCGCGAAGGCCGTGCCGAGCGCGGACGTACCGCCCACGAGCCCGGCCCACCTGGCGCGCACGAGCGAGCCCACCGGAAGCACGGCCGCCCCGGCGAGGCCGGCCGCCGGAAAGAGCGTCCAGGCCGGCGCCCCCGCCTGGGCCGCCAAGACGAGGAGCAGGGTGCCAGACGAATGGACCGCCAGGGCGAGGACGAGCAACCTTCGCTGGCCGTGCCTGTCCGCCAGGCGTGCCAACCACGGCGACGTAGAGGCCTGGGAGAGCGTGAGTGTCGCCGCCACGGCGCCGGCGAGGCCGTAAGAGCCCGTGAGCGCGACGAGCATGAGCACGCACCCAATGCCGCGCATGGACATCGGCATCCGGGCCAGGAACCCGGCGACGACGAAGCCGCGGGCGCCGGGGGTCGAGAGCAGCGAGCCGTACTTACCTGAAATTGGCGGTCCTTCGTGGTCCCGGCGCGTGACCGGTGTCCGCTAGGGCCTCATGCGGACGACGACCACGCGCCAGACTGGTCGGGGTCGGAGAGGGTTGTCAGCCCACGACCAGGTTCACGAGCCTCCCCGGCACGTAGATGGACTTGCGGATGGGCTTGCCCTCGAGGTGCGGGCGAACCCTCTCGCTCGCGAGCGCCTGCTCCTTGGCGCCCTCCTCCGAGATGTCGGCCGGGACGGTGACGCGGTCGCGCACCTTGCCGTTCACCTGGACGACGAGCGTGATCTCCTCCTCCGCTATAAGCGCCTCGTCATAGCCGGGCCATGCCTGCTCGTGGACGGAGTAGCCCTCCCCCATCGCTGACCACATCTCCTCGGCGTGGTGTGGCGCGAAGGGCGCCAGGACCTGGACGAACGGACGGAGCGCTCCCTGCCACTCGTCTTCGCTGACCGCTCCTTTTATGCCGAGCAGGTAGTTCGTGTGCTCCATAAGCGCCGCTATCGACGTGTTGAACCGGAAGGATTCCAGGTCGCCCGTGATCTTCTTGACCAGCCGGTTCGTCCTACGGGGCAGCTCGGCGGGGTCCGCCTGCGCCCCCGAGGCCTCGCCGCCCTCGACGAGCGAGACGGCGCGGCGAAGAAAGCGGGAGACGCCTCCGATGCCCCGTTCGTCCCACGGCCCGCCCTGGTCCCACGGTCCGATGAACATGAGGAAGCAGCGCAGGGCGTCCGAGCCGTAGCGGTCCACGAATTCCTGCGGGTTGACGACGTTGCCGCGGCTCTTGCTCATCTTCCAAGCGTCCTCGCCGAGGATGATGCCCTGGTTGAAGAGCCGCTTGAACGGCTCGTCGAAGCCCACGAGCCCGAGGTCGCGCATCGCCTTCGTGAAGAAGCGGGCGTACATGAGGTGCAGCACCGCGTGCTCTATCCCCCCGGTGTACTGGTCGACCGGAAGCCACTTCTCGCCCCGCTCCGGGTCGAAAGGCCCCCCGTCGTAGTGGGGGCTCAGGTAGCGGTACTGGTACCACGAGGAGTCCATGAACGTGTCCATCGTGTCCGTCTCGCGGGTGGCCGGCCCGCCGCAAATGGGGCACTCCGTGTTGTAGAAGTCCGGGTCGAGCTTCAGGGGGGACTCGCCCGTGGGCATGAACTCGGCGTCCTCCGGGAGCCTGACGGGAAGGTCCTCTTCCGGGACGGGGACGGGGCCGTGTTCGGGGCAGTAGATTATCGGGATCGGGGTGCCCCAGTAGCGCTGGCGTGAGATCAACCAGTCCCGAAGGCGGTACGTGACGGCGCGACGTCCGGTCCCCTCCTCTTCGAGGTGCTCGATCATGCGCTCCTTGGCCTCCTCCACCCCGAGGCCGTCGAGGAAACCGCTGTTGATGGCGGGACCGTCCCCTGTGTACGCCTTGCCGTCGAAGTCTTCCGGCGGCCGGACGGTGCGGACGATGGGCAGATCGTACTTCTCGGCGAACTCCCAGTCGCGCTCGTCCTGGCCAGGGACCGCCATGATGGCGCCTGTGCCGTAGCCCATGAGCACGTAGTCGGCGGCGTAGACCGGGATCTTCTGCCCGTTTGCCGGGTTGATGGCGTACGACCCGGTAAAGACGCCCGTCTTCTCGCGCGTGACGTCGGTGCGGTCGATCTCGCTCATTCGACTGGCCTTCTCTACGTAGGCCCGCACCTCGTCTTCACGCTCCGGCGTCGTGATCTTCTCGACGGCCGGATGCTCGGGACTCGTCACGAAGAACGTCGCCCCGAAGAGCGTGTCGGGCCGGGTCGTGAAGACCTCTACGGGACCGTAGCCATCTATCCCGAACCTTATCTCGGCGCCCTCGGAGCGGCCGATCCAGTTCCGCTGAAGGGTCTCGACCCGCTCGGGCCACTCTATCTTGGAGAAGTCGAGGAGCTCGTCGGCGTAGTCCGTGATCTTGAACAGCCACTGGGGGAGGTTCTTCTTGATGACCTGCGTCCCGCACCTCTCGCACCGGCGATCCGGGCCAACTACCTGCTCCCGCGCCAGCGTCGTCTGGTCCTTGGGGCACCAGTCGACCGGGGCCTCCTTGCGGTACGCGAGCCCCTTCTCGAAGAACTTGAGGAAGAACCACTGGTTCCAGCGGTAGTACTCGGGCGTGCACGTGACGACCTCGGAGGAGAGGTCGAACATCGCCCCCATCTGCCGGAGTTGCCCGCGCATGTTCTCTATGTTTGACATGGTCCACTTGTACGGGTGGATGCCGCGGTTTATGGCGGCGTTCTCGGCCGGCAGCCCGAAGGCGTCGAACCCTATGGGGAAGAAGACCCGGTAGCCGTTCATCCGCATAAAGCGCGCCCGCGTGTCCGACGGCGTCATCGCGTACCAGTGCCCGACGTGCAGGTCCCCGCTCGGGTAGGGAAGCATGGTGAGCGCGTAGTGCTTGGGCTTGGAAGTATCCTCGTCCGTCTCGTAGAGGCCGGAGGCGGTCCACCTCTCCTGCCAGCGGCCCTCGAGGGCGGTCGGGTCGTAGGTTTTCCTCGGCTTGGTCTCGCTCACGAGAGACTCCTTCTGAGATTTATCGGCGGTTCGGGGAGAGAGAGGCGCGGGAGATTATAGTCGGGTACCGGAGTTTCGGACCTTGTTGGCCTCCGCGTTCATGCTCCTAATATAACACCTGCCGACTACGCGATAAAGAAGGCCAGCGCCGCCGCGACCAGCGTGCACAGCACGTTCGTGGCCTCGTTCCCGAGGCGCGGCAGGCGGGCGCCGACGAGGCTGTCGACCACGGTGCCGAGGAAGCCGGCGATGGTGACAAGCAGGGCCGTCCCCGATCCCCCAACGAGCCCGAGGGCGAGCCCGAGCCCGGCGGTCAGACTGGCCGCCGCGGCGCCGGCGAGGGTGCCTGTCAGGGAGATGGCCCCGTCGGTGCCGGGCGGGACCTTCCGCAGGGTCGTAATGAGCCGCGGCTGGCGGCGCGAGAGTTGCCCCACCTCGGACTCGGCGGTGTCGGCGAAGGCCGCGCCGATAGCGGCGACGTACGCGGCGGAGAAGGCGTCCGACAGGCCCAGCGCGTAGAGCAGGGCGCACAGGACGGCGACGCCGGCGTTGGCGAGGGCGTTACGGGCGCCGCGCCGGCCGCCGCGCGCTTCGGCGCCGCCGACCCTCCTCTTGCGCTCGTAGCCGAGCCTGGTAAGAGCCGACCCGCCGGCCACGAAGAGGAATAGCAGGGCGAACCCTTGCGGCCCGAGGCACGCGTAGACGGGCGCCCCGACGAGGACGCCGCCCAGGGCGCCGCGCGGGCTCACCATGCCGAGTGCGTACGCCAGAACCGCGAATGCTGCGGTCACGGGCATGGCGAGCAGGAGCTGGGAGGACAAGCCTCTCTAGAGGCTCCCGAGCCGTTCGAGAAGCCGGTTGGCGTAGCGCTCGCACTCTACGGGGGAGGCGTGCAGCAGGGCCGGCTCGACCATCCCGGCCTTTACGCCGGCGTCCGTCAGGCGTCCGACACCCTGGTAGAGGAGCGAGCCGGCGAGGGGATTGGTCCGGTCCGGGACCGCGACGACCACCCCGTATAGCACCCCGTCCGCCCCGTCCGAGGCTCCGAGAGCGTCTACGGCGTCCGGGCGATCCTGGCCGATGGCGAAGACCTGCACGGAGGGAGCTTCGGATCTCTCCGGCCTCCCTTCTCTCATGCTCTCCCATACCGCCGTCGTCTTCGTGAACCCGGCCGCGAGGGCGGCCCGCGAGAGGCCGGACCACACGTCGCCGGCCACCCGCCGGGCGAGCGGGCTCTCGTAGTCCACGCACATGCCGACGGTGATTTCGAGAGAGCCAGCCCTGTGGGGAGAAGGGCCTATGATGCCCCCTCCCCCGCGCCGCGCTTCTCCAGCCGTCTCCAGAATACGTCTATCTCCTTGACGGTCTGCAGATCTCCGTTGGCCTCGGCGACGCGGCGGCCCCTCTCGAAGACGTCGCGGGCCTCTGCGTCCTCGCCGAGCTCGAAGTGGGCGCGGCCGAGCATCCGGTAGGCAACGGAGTAGTCCGGTTTGTGTTCGACGGCGCGCTTCAGGTGGTCCCTTGCCTCGGCGTGTCGGCCCTCCTTGAAGAGCTCGTTACCCAAAGAGTAGAGGACCATGGGGTTTGTATCATCCCTCTGCAGGAGCTTGCGAAACATCTCCGTGCGTGGGCTCTCCATCTCTCACTCCCGTTTGGCCTGTACGCTAAGGGTCTTTTTAGCATCGCGGCGCCCCGTCTGCTAAAACCGCCCCGCCGATGGACGTTGAAGCTCTAATCCACACCCTCTCCCTCTCCGAAGATCTCACCCCGTTCCGGACCCTCGTCGAACCGCTCGCCGAGCACGACCGGAGGCGCGGCAGCGACCTCGTCAAGACCCTGGGGACGTACTTCGCGGCCGGCGCCAACGCGAGCGAGGCGGCAGACCGGCTCTTTCTGCACCGTAACAGCATGACCTACCGCCTGGAGCGCATAGGTAAGCTCACCGGTTTAGACTTGAGGGAGCCCGGGGTAGCGCTTGCCCTGCAACTGGGTCTTTTGTCCCTGAGGAGAGGAGAGACGGATGAAGATGAGCACCCGTAACCGGCTGCCGGGTACCATCACCGAGGTCGTCAAGGGGGAGGCCGCGGCGAAGGTGACCCTCCAGGTCGGCGACAACCACATGGTCGCCCTCATAACCCGCGAGAGCGCCGACGAGCTCGGCCTCGAGGTCGGCAAAGAAGTGACCGCCCTCGTCAAAGCCACGGACGTCATGATCCTGAGCGACGAAGGTGTCGCCTAGAGCTTTATCTGCCGGCGCGGTTCGTAGTAAGAGAGACTCTCTAAGGACCGCGCTAGTCCTCGCGTTCCATGGTCCTCGCGGTTAGATACCTGACGGTTAGGATCACGACGAAGGCGAAGCCGAGAACCATGACGGAGAGCGCCACGGCGGCGTCGATGTTGTTCTGGAACTCCGCGAAGATGGCGAGCGGCACGGTCTGGGTGACGCCCCGGAAGCTGCCGGCGAAGACGATGGTGGCCCCGAACTCCCCCATCGCCCGCGCCCAGGCCATCATCGCGCCGGCTATAAGGGCCGGGAAGGCTAGGGGCACGGTCACTTTCGTGAAAGCGGCGTACCGACCCGCCCCGTCCACCAGGGCGGCCTCCTCCACGTCGCGCCGCACCCCGGCGAACCCTACGGCGGCCTGGCGCACGTAGAAGTGTCCCGCGACGAAGACCTCGGCGATGACGACCGCCGCGGTTGTAAACGTCACCGTTACCCCGAGCACCTCTAGGTGCTGGCCCACGAGCCCGAACCTGCCGAAGGTCAACAGCAGCGCGATGCCCGCCGCAGACGGCGGCAGCACCGCCGGTATGTCCACCAGGGTCTCGACGATCTTCTTGCCCGGAAAGTCAGCCCGGGCCAGCACGAAGGCCGCTGGCGTCCCGACTACGAGGATGATCGCCATCGAGATCGAGGTCGTCTTGATGCTGAGGAGCAGCGCGTCGACCGCCACCGGCGAGGCCATCGCCCGCCACGAGTTCTCGCTCACCGTCCAGAGCAAGAGGCTTATGAATGGCAAGCTGATAAAGCCCGCCAGCAGCGCCAGCGCCGCGACGGCCAGCCCGGAGGCGAGCGCGTCGCCGGTCCGGATCCACCTGCCTAGCCGTCCGTCTTTGCCCCGTCCCTTCATGCTGCGGGCTCGAACCCCCACCTCTCCAGCACGCGCTGGCCCTCCTCACCGGTTACGAGGTCCACCCACCTCCGCGCCAGGTCCGGCTCCCTGGCGTCCTCTAGCGTGGCTACCGGGTAGGTGGCGATTATGTTCAGGTCCGGCGGGATGGGGACGACCTCGACCCTGTCCCGAACGTCGGGCGTGTAGTCGCTGGCGTAGCCGAACGTCGCGTCGGCGTCCCCGACGACCACCCGGTTCACGGAAGCCCGCACGTCGGCCTCGCGCGAGACGACGTTGGAGAGGACGTCATTCTCGAAACCCTCACCGTACTCCTCTTCTGCCCTGGCGAGGATCTCCAGGGCGTAGTCAGCCGCCGGCACGCCCTCCTCAGCCAGCACGAGCTTGACGCCGGGCTTCGCGATCTCCCGGAGATCTTCAATGCCGGCCGGGTTGTCCTTCGGCACCATGACGACCTCGCGGTTCTTGACGAACACCACGGGCTCTTCTCCGGTCAGGCCCTCCTCCACCGCCGCGTCCATCTCGTCCTCGGAGGCCGAGGCGAAGACGTCGGCGGGGGCGCCCTGTTGTATCTGGGTCAGCAACGTCGAACTCGATTCGAAGCTCTGCCGGACCTCCACGCCGGGGTTCTGATCCTCGAACCTCTTCTCCAACTCCCCGAAGGCGTCCGTGAGCGAGGATGCTGCGAGTACGGTCAGCGTGCCTCCCTCACCGCGCTCTCCTCCCTCTGATGCCGAGGACGCGCACCCGGAAGGCCCCGCGAGGACGACGACGAGGCAAACCGCCGCCGTGAGGATGCGACGGCTGCTTTGAGGAGAAGGCATGTGGCTCCGCTCTCTAGCTCCACGAACAGTCCGTCCATGCTAGGGAAGCCGCGGTTCGCAGTCTTTGTGCAAGCTGTACGAAAACGTCCCGGACGTGGACGGAGACTAGAGGTAAGGCTCTACCCGCTCGTCTTTGGCCAGCCGCCTGTAGGCCTCGGCGACGGCGAAGACCTTCTTCACGTACCAGTCGGCGTGGTTGTAGGAGTAGAGGGCGGCGTACCAGTCGCGGGGCGCCCCTCCCTCCTTGAGGTAGCCGGCGGCGGCCGGTA
>CADCUW010000401.1 GCA_902805985.1 uncultured Rubrobacteraceae bacterium | reverse complement strand
GCCGCGCGTCCCGCCGAGCGAGCAGGCCCCTCACCTCGGCTACCTCCCGCTCGCGGCCGACCAGCGGGGTGGCGGGCCGGGGCAAAGCGGGCACCGCGGGGGACGCCGAGGGATATCTCCCGGAGGGCGGGGTGGTCCCGCCCCGCTCGGGCACCGACGCGAGGAGGGCCGCCCGTTCGCCTTCCGGTAGGTTCAGGGCGTCGGAGAGGGACCTGACGGTGTGCGGCTGCGGCCGCCTCCTGGCGCCGCGCTCCAGGGTGCCGACCGCGTTGGGGCTCAGACCCGCCCGCGAGGCCAGCTCCTCCTGCGTGAGCCCCGCGGCCCGCCGTAGGGTGCGCAGGCGGGAGCCGAACGTCAAAGCCGCTGCCCCTTCGGGGGTTGGGTCTGTGGGGTGGCGCTCTCCCATCGGACCAAGGATACCAACGGCACTGTCCGGCGTCCCAGGCGTTGTTTTCCCTGGTCCTGTGGGTCCTCCCCGGCTCCCACACGACGCCCACACAAGGACTGCCGTGTGGGCGTCGTGTGTGTGCTGTGCGTGGTCCACTGCCCCCCGGCGCGGCAGACTCCGGTCAGTCGAGCAACCGGAAGCGGAGGAGGATGAGGATGACACGAGGACGCCACAGCGAAGAGCCCAAGGGAAGCACACAAATACCGCAGGACCGAAAAAGGAGAAACACGCAGATGAAGAAGATAGCGACCATGACCGCCGCGCTGATGCTCATGATGGCCCTTTCGACGGGCGCGGCCTTCGCGGCGGTGGCCATGGAGGAGGCCACCGCGGGCGGGGACCTGATCAAGGGCACGGCCAAGGCCAACACCTACCACGGCCTCGGGGGCGACGACGCCATCCACGGCATGGGCGGCAACGACACGCTCTACGGCGACGGCGGCAACGACGGCCTCTACGGCGGGGCGGGCGACGACACCGTGCGCGGCGGGGCCGGCGACGACCGGGCCGAGGAGCGCAAGGTGTTCGGAGGCTCCGGCGACGACACGCTCTACGGGGACGCGGGCTCCGACGCGCTCAACGCGGGCCCCGGCAACGACAGGATCTTCTCCGTCGGGGACGGGGCCGGCGATATCGTGGACTGTGGGTCCGGCACGGATACCGTGAAGAAAGGTCCCGACCAGAACCTCGACCGCTTCGTGGGCTGCGAGAGGTTCGTGCGCTAGGGTCCCCTTGCAAGGACAGTCGCGACGACACCACCCGAAGGAGGGCCGGGCGCAACGCCCCGGCCCTCCGGGCAGCACCACGAAAGGAGGCGACGGATGGAAGCGAAGGACCCGAGCAGCATCGGTATCATTAGCGTCGGTGGCGTCCGCGTCGGTCCGGCGGAGGGCCGGGCCATACGGATGCCGAGGGCACAGCTCGTCACCCGCAAGGTGGGCAGCGATCAGACCGGCGGGGCCTACTCGCTCTTCGAGGTCACCGTAGGCCCCGGGGGCGGCGAGGGGCCCCACATCCAGCACCGCGAAGACGAGTGCTTCTATGTGCTGGAGGGCCGCTTCGGGTTTGTCGTAGAAGGCGAGCAGATCGAGGTCGGCCCGGGCTCGCTGGTCTACGTACCCAAGGGCGTCCTGCACGCCTTCGAGAACGCGAGCGAGACGACCGGCAGGATGCTGGTGAGCCAGACGCCGGGCGGGGCGTACGAACGCTTCATCGAGGAGGTAGGGCCTCCGGCGGCCGCCGAGGGGATGCCCCCGGAGACAGGAGAACCGATGGGGGACGACATCCGGAGGCTAGCCGCCGTGGGGGCACTATATGGCGTAGAGATGGTGTCGACTCTTCCCTAGCGCAGGCAGACTCAGGGCTTTGTGTCACGTCGGCCCTCGCGAACAAAGCTCCGCCTTGGAGAACGCCTTCGGCCCTCCTTTTTGGACGCACGCAGAACTTCGCAGAACCCCCTCGGGGCGAAGTTCGAAGAAGGCCTCGAGGACGAAGCTCCGAGAACCATCCGAAGCGGGACCCGGGCCACCGCGCCGCGGTACCATCACGCCAAATCGATCGGCCAACGGGAGGCGAAAAACCGTGGATTTCTTGAGGAAGCGCCTGCCCTCCCAGGTGGGCAGGTACCTGGAGGGCGTGAAGTTCCCCGCCCGTAAGGAGGAGCTGCTAGGCCGGCTGGAGCGCAACGGGGTGCCGGGGCCGGTCCTAGGTCAGCTGCGCAAGAGGCTCCCCGAAGGCGAGTACCGCGGCCCCCAGGACGTCTTGTCGGCCCTGCGAGGGAGGCGTTAGCCGGGCCGCGGCGGCCGCAGTCCTCCTCAGTACCCTTCGCCCGTTGGGCTCGTTCAAGTAGGTCATGGTAGTCCGCCGGCCGGCGGGGCCCGGAACCCCGGACCGGGGAGGATCGGCAGGCTTCCCTTTCGACGTGCCTTAAACGGTCCGAAGCCGAGGCCGCCCCCGACCCGGGCCCTTCCCTACCGCCCACCTTCGCGACGCTAGAAACCGAGCCTTACGCGCGCCGCTCCTAAGGGAGGAGGTCGCGGCGGCAGCACTTATCATCCGCCAGATCTATGTTCCCAAGATCCTTTGTACCAACGACCGAAGTCGTTGCTCTCCCATACCAAGAGCGACGTGTATGATCGTTCGGGGGTGTTCTGGGAGAGGAGGAGCGGTGAGCGACGAGCAAATGATGACCTCGGAGACCCACCCGATCTACGCGGACTTCGTGCCCGAGGAGCACACGAAGGTGCCTGGCCGACTCGGCATGACCTTCGCCCCCGGCATGAAGACGCGCGGGATGCGCGGTCGGTGGGATCGGGACCTGAAGACAGATCTGCGCGTCCTCCGGGAGGAGTATGGGGCGGACGTGCTCGTCTCGGTGATAGAGGAGCACGAGTACCGAGGCTACAAGATCCCCGAGCTGTTCGAACAGGACACCGTGGAGGGAATTGAGGTGCTCCGCTTCGCCATAGAGGACATGAACGTCCCTAAAGAGGCGGAGGCGGAGGAGTACGAGGGGCTCATCAAGGGCATCGTCGATCGCCTGCGCGATGGCAAGAACGTGGTGGTCCACTGCCGCGGCGGCCTCGGGCGCACCGGCACGGTCGCCGCCTCCGTCCTCGTCGCCCTCGGGGACCATTCGGCGGACGAGGCCATAGGCGCTGTGCGGACGGCGAGGAGGGGCACCGTCCAAACAAGAGACCAAGAGGACTTCGTGCGCCGCTTCGAGGAGACCCTCCGCGGAAGAGATGGCGGGAATCCTTGAGCGTCGAAGACCCCCGAGCGCTCCCGCCGAGGGAGAGCAGGCACGCCGGGGCTATCCTCGGCCTCGCCGTCGGCGATACCCTGGGCGCCACCTACGAGTTCTGCTCACCGCGAGCGGTCCCGGAGGGGCCGCTGGAGATGGTCGGCGGCGGGTGGCTGGGCCTCGAGCCCGGCGAGACCACGGACGACACCGCGTTGACTAGGGCCGTCCTTGCGGGCTACGAGGATGGCCCGCTCGACCTAGGCCGGGTGCGGGACGAGATGATCTCCTGGCAGAACACCGAGCCCAAGGACATCGGCAACCAGACCCACAAGGCCCTCGACCACCTGAGGTGCCACCCAAACGCGCTCTCCCTGCCCGAGGACCCGGAGGCCCAGGGCAACGGCGCCGTGATGCGCGCCGCGGCTCACGGGGTCAAAGCCAAAGACGCCGAGGAAGCGGCGGAGAACGCCTGGACGGAGGCCGCCCTCACGCACCCCTCTTGGGAGGCCAGGGCCTCGAGCTCGCTGGTCGCGGCCCTCGTGGCCAACGTGTTAGACGAGATCCAACCGGAGGAGGCCCTCGACGCCTCGTACGCGCTCCTCGAAGGCAGGGACGAACCCGGCAAGCGGGTCCGCGAGACGCTGCGCCCGCTGGAGGGCTACGAGCACAACCCGGGAGGGTGGACCGTCTACACCACGCGCCTGGCCCTGCTCGGCCTGCTCGATGTCAAGAGCTTTCGCCCGGGACTCGAGGCCGTGGTACGCCTCGGGGGCGACGCCGACACCAACGGGGCGGTCGCGGGGGCTCTCCTCGGCGCCCGGTTTGACGTCGGTGGCATCCCTTCGGAGTGGCTGCGAGATGTGAAGGGAAGGGACGATTTACTGCGCCTGCTCTAGGCGCCTCGTCTCAAGGTTGCACCAAAC
The DNA here is from genome assembly GCA_902805985.1 of uncultured Rubrobacteraceae bacterium. Classification (GTDB taxonomy): domain Bacteria; phylum Actinomycetota; class Rubrobacteria; order Rubrobacterales; family Rubrobacteraceae; genus Rubrobacter_D. The sequence goes on along the minus strand of CADCUW010000401.1, from coordinate 295 downwards.
TCATACCACCGCGCCTAAGGGAGGGGGTTGCGGCAGAAAGAAAGCGCTCTATGGCAGCTGCCCGTGGGTACTTCTCTCTAGCGGTTGGCTTCCCCGTTCGGCATGTCGGTAGGAACCGCCTCGCTCGACATCTCCCGTCTGGCATCACCGGCGGCCTCCTCGTACAGACGCTTGGCCTCCTCTTCCTCGAGCCTGGCCGTCCGGGACCTCTCGCCCGAGCTGTCCTGTCCCTCCAGGAAGGGCCTGAAGAGGTCCAGCGGAATGGGCAGGATGATCGTGGAGTTCTGGTTGACGG
>CADCUW010000400.1 GCA_902805985.1 uncultured Rubrobacteraceae bacterium | reverse complement strand
GCAGTTTGGCATCACCCTGGCCGACGACGAGGGCAATTATGCCACTTGGGGTGAGCAGGTCACAGACGAGGAATACAGCCGCGTCGACTCCTCAAAGATCTAAGAGGCCACGCCTGTAGGCTACGGCCGGCGGCGTGGCCTGCCCTCCCAACGGTAGTGAGTCCGGCCACTCCGGATGAGTCCGCCTACGGCGACTATCACCCCCGAGAAGGCGAGCCAGAAGTCGATGATGGGCTCGGTGTGCTCGGTACACCAGACGAGCTCTTCGTGGGCATCGCTCCAAAAATTCGTGCGTTCGCCGACCCAGCTCTTGGTCGCCGCTAGCGGGGATGGCTTACCCTTCTGGGAGATCTCCGCGATGAAGCCTCGCTCCTGTAGGTGCTCGTGGGTGGTTATCGGGTCGTAGCCGCGACGTCTCCAGGGTTTGCTCCAAGAGGCGAGAGTCGTGACGGTTGGCCGGAGCAGCTATTGCTCCCAGTGGGATGCCATTGGCGTCTACGACCATCGAGCGCTTAAGACCGCCCTTGCCCCCTTTTATACAAACAGGCTACTCCCTAATAACGGAGCCTCTTAGCTATCGTTGCAGCAGAGAGACCCGCCATCGTGCGCGAGCATCTTCCTTCTGCGGATATTTACCTGTAAACGACGGTGTTTCCGTGGCGCGCTCGGCAGGACTCGAACCTGCGACCTCCTGATTCGTAGTCAGGCGCTCTATCCGGCTGAGCTACGAGCGCATCAAGGGGGCCTATGATACCGCCGCGTTGGGTATCTCTCAAGGCGGGCGCCTCGGTAGCGCGGTTTTGTGGATATACTGGCGGGGTGGTTGTGGTCGGACGGTCGAAGGCGGGGTATTGAGCGGGTCGGTTCTGCTGGTCATAGGGGATGACGAGGAGAGGTTGCACCTGAGGCGGGCCCTGTCGGGGGAGGGGTGGCGTGTGATCCCGGCCGGCTCGGGCAACCAGGCCCGCCAGATGGCGAGCCGCGAAGAATTCGAGATCGCCGTCGTAGACAACCGCCTGCCGGACGAGCGGGGCTTCCAGGTCATAAGCGCCGTCCAGAAACCGAACGTCTCCACCGTGGCGCTTCTGCGGGACGAAGATACGATGGACCGTATCGTCGGCATCGAGCTCGGGGCTGACTACTACATGCGCTCCCCGGTCAACCCGAGGGAGTTGGTGGCGCGCGTGAAGCAGATCTTCCGCAAGCGCGAGCGCGGCGGCGACGAGGACTCCGGCAGGCTCTTCGTCGGGGATCTGGAGATAGACCCCGACCAGGTACTCGTCCGCAAGGGTGACCGCGAGATAGCGCTCTCACCCCGCGAGTTCAAGCTCCTCCACACCCTCGCCCGCAGCCCGGGCCGCGTCTTTCCCCGCACCGCCCTGCTCCGCCAGGTCTGGGGCGAGGACGAGTTCATAGACGAACGCACCGTCAACGTCTACGTCCAGCGCCTGCGCAACAAGCTCGGCGACAACCCGAACGAGCCGAAGCTCATAGAGACGGTGAGGGGGTTCGGGTACCGCCTCGTGAGGCCGAGCGGTTAGGCTTTCAGTCTCCAGGTTTTAGGTTCGAGGTATCAGGTAGTCGGGCGTCCGAAGCCCCGCGGCTCCTCGCGGATCTCTCTCGCCGCCGCGAGAGAGGTCTTCTGCCTTAAGCCTCAAAACCTCTAGGCCTTCCGGATCAGGGCCCCGCCCCTAATCGTCTCGCCGGGCCTGACGTTGTAGCCGTGGCCGACGATGCAGTCTTCGAGGTACGCCCCGTCGCCTACCATGGAGCCGGGGAGGAGGATGCTGCGTTTGATGGTGGCGTCCGGCCTTACCCAGCAGTCGGTGCCGACTGTTACGTCGCCGGAGAGGGTGACGCCGCGCCCGACGACGGCGTCCCGGCCGACGAGGACGTGACCCTCTATGTTGGCAGCGGGGTGGATCTGGGCGTGATCTCCGACCCAGAGGCTCTCGCCGCGCTTCTCGCCGGGGATCTCGACGCCCACCTTCCCCGATAGCACGTCGTACTGGGCCTGCCGGTAGGCCTCCAGCGTCCCTATGTCCGACCAGTAGAAATCCCCCTGGTACCCGACGAAACGCTCCCCGTTCTCCAGGAACTTTGGGAACACGTCCTTGGCGAAGTCGAAGAAGGTGTCCTCGGGGATGTAGTCGAGGGCTCGCGGCTCTAGGACGTAGATGCCGGTGTTGGCGAGGGTGCTTATTGCCTCCTCGGGGTTCGGCTTCTCCTGGAAACCGAGGATGGCGCTTTCCTCGTCTATCTCGACCACCCCGAACTCTGAGGTGTCGTAGACCCGGCGGAGGGCTATGGTGGCGAGCGCCCCCTTCTCCCTGTGGAAGTCAACCAGCGCCCCGATGTCTATGTCCGTGAGGGCGTCGCCCGAGACGACCACGAAGGTCTCTCCGAAGCGGCCCGCGAGACGCTTTACGCCGCCGGCGGTGCCGAGGAGCTCGTCCTCCCTGTTCAGTTGTACCTTCATGCCGTCTCTCTGGGACTCCTCACCGTACGCTTCGAGGAGGGCGTCCGCGAGGTAGTGGATGTTCACGTGGACCTCATCGACGCCGTGCTTCGCGAGGAGGCCGAAGATGTGGCCCATGATGGGGGTGTCCACTACGGGGGCTAGGGGCTTTGGGATCTCACCGGTCAGGGGGAAGAGGCGGGTGCCCTTGCCCGCCGCGAGCGCCATGGCCTTCATCGTCCGTCCATCATTCTCTGTCCTCGTTCCGTCGGACCCGGCTGCAGGTCTTCCTTCCGTACTCTATATTCATCCCCATGCACGACGGCACTTTACACCGGCTCTTCCCCGCGGCCAAGTTCGACGAACCGCTCCGGCGCTACACGGCCTGGAAGATTGGCGGTCCCGCCGACGCCCTCCTCGAACCGAAGAGCGTGGACGCTCTGGTGGCCGCCATCCGCGAGGCCCACGAGAACGGCGTCCCCGTCACGGTGCTCGGCGGCGGCACGAACGTGCTCGTGCGCGACGGCGGCATCCGGGGCCTCACCATCCGCCTCGCCAAGTCCCTCACGAACGTCGAGGTGGTAGAGACTTCCGTCGTGGCCGACGCCGGCGTCCTCTACCCGGTCCTCGCCAACACGACCGCGGCATCGGGCCTGGCCGGCCTGGAGTTCGCCACCGGCATCCCCGGCACCGTCGGCGGCGCGGTCTACATGAACGCCGGCGCCTACGGCTCCGAGACGAGGGAGGTCCTCGTCTGGGCCGACGTCTTCCAGGCCGAAAACGGCGGGGTCGTCAGGATGGAGAACGAGGACCTTCGTCTCTCCTACCGCCGGAGCATCCTCCACGAGCACCCCGGCTGGCTCGTCCTGCGGGCCGGCTACGCGCTCGAACCCGGCGACGCGGAAACTCTGAAGGCCCGTATCAAGGAGTTCAGAGCGCAGCGCATGACCGGCTCCCCGAACAAGCCGAGTTGCGGCTCCACGTTCAAACGTCCCCCCGGCGACTTCCCCGGACGCGTCATCGAGGCCGCCGGCCTCAAGGGCACGAGGGTGGGCAACATAGAAGTCTCGCCCGTCCACGCCAACTACCTCGTGAACCTCGGCGGCGGCACCGCGGAGGACGCGCTGGAGCTCATAGACCTCGTCCGCAGAACGGTCCGCCAGAAGCTGGGCGTGGAGCTGGAGACGGAGGTGCGGGTGATCGGCGAGCCGTAGGCCGGGGGCCTACGCCAGCGGCAGCTTCATCCCCTCGTGGGTCGCCCTGAAGCCCAGGGCCTCGTAGAAGTGAAGGGCGTCGGGACGCCGCTTGTCCGTGGTGAACTGCACCATCCGGCAGCCCCGCTGCCTGGCCCCGGACTCGACCCATCCGAAGAGCAGGCCGCCCGTGCCCCGGTGGCCCGCCGCCACCCGCACACCCTCCACCCGGGCGCGTTCACCCCCCTGGTGGGTCAGCGACGGGACAGAGGTAGGCTGCACGGTCGCCACGATTCGGCCCGCCGCCTCCGTCACCACGCGCTCGTTGCGGGCGTCCTCGTCTATACCTCTGAACGCATCGACGTAGGCGGTTGGCAAGGGGCCTTCGGCATGCTCGCGCCTGCTGCCGAGGTCGTCGTCGGCCAGGAGGGCCACGATCTGCGGCAGGTCCTCCTTACCGGCAGCGCGTATGGTCGGGTTCTTCGTGGCGAAGCCTCTCTCCGGGTAGGTGCCCCCCGGCACCGCTCAGCCTACCTGCTTCGAAGGCCCCGGACGCCGGAACAACTCAGGTATATCCGCAAGGTCCGTGTGCTGATCGCAGACGTCCAGGAGCGCCTGGGAGGTACACTGGGCGGCGCTTATTACCTCTACCCGGATTCCCTTCTCGCTCTGGAGGTACTCGACGGCCTCGACGTAGTCGCCGTCGCCGGAGACGAGGACGTAGGCGTCGGCGTGGACCGCCAGGCGCATCATGTCAACG